>JBIPND010000609.1:0-3004 GCA_044374015.1 Luteolibacter sp.
GGTGAAGGGGAAAGCCAATGAAGATGCTCCGCGCGGCTCATTCGCATCGACGCTCATAGAGACGCCGCTACAAGCGGCCCATGCGCCCTGTAGCGGCGCGTCTATGACCGCCGCTAACTGGCCCCGCGGCCGTGAGGTGAAGGGGAAAGCCAATGAAGAGGCTCCGCGCGGCTCATTGGCATCGGCGCTCATAGAGACGCCGCTACAAGCGGCCCATGCGCCCTGTAGCGGCGCGTCTATGACCGCCGCTAACTGGCCCGGCGGCCGGGAGGTGAAGGGGAAAGCCAATGAAGATGCTCCGCGCGGTTCATGGGCGCGACGCTCATAGAGACGCCGCTACAGGCGTTTCATCCGCGCTGGGGGCGGGTGTTCGTTAGAGAAACGGGTTGGCGGCGCGTTCCTCGCCGAGGGTGGTGGCGGGGCCGTGGCCGGGGAGCAGGGCGGTGTGGTCGGGCAGCGGAGTGAGGATCTCCCGCAACTGCCGCAGCGCGTGCTGATAGATCCGCGGGGTGGCGCAGCCGCCGATGGAGCCGGCGAAGAGCGCGTCGCCGGTGACGAGCACGGGTTTGGAGAGGCCGTCGATGAAATAGCCGAGCGCGGGATTGGCGTGGCCGGATAGATCGCAGGCGCGGATGGTGAGCGAACCGCAGCGGATGGACTCGCCGGGTTTTATGGACTTGGCCCCCGGGATCGAGGCGCCGTGCGGGAGGTTGCCGCGGGCGACAAAATCCGGGATACCGCCGACGTGATCGACGTGGCCGTGGGTGATGAAAATTTCCTGGAGCGGCGGCGGGGCGATCGCATCCAGCGCGACGGTGCAGGTGAGGGGATCGTAGCCGGTGTCAAACAGCAGCACGGCATCATCGGTCCACACCAGCCAGACGTTCACCCGTTCCTCGCCGAAGGGCAGGTCGATGCGGTGGATTTCTGGCAGCGCGAGTGGCCGGGGCAGGTAGCCGGCGTGTTGGGCGAGGGCTTCCGGGTTCAGGCCCAGCGTCGGGGCGAGCTTGCGCGCGGTGGCGGCGGAAAACCGGCCGCGCGAGAAGGCGAGGACTTCGGCCTCCGGCAGACCGGCGCTGCGGGCGGCTTCCGCCGGGGCGAGGCCGAGGCCTTTGAAGGCCTTGCGGATGACGTAGGTGAAGTCGTCTTCTAACATAGGGGGGCGCGGGGAGACTTCAGCGGACGCGATAGTAGCCGTCCGGATTGTGGATGAAATAGACGTCCTTCGGGTTGAGGCGCGGCAGCCAGGCGAAGGGCTTGCCAGTGGCGTCCACTTCTTCGACGAGGGCACCGGGCAGCGCCGGGCGGGCGACGTTGGCGGTTTCGGAATCCGGATTTTTGTTCACCGAGGTTTCATCGATGCCGTTGACGATGTGGTTGACCCATTTCAGGTCCTTGGCCTGTTCGGCGAATTCGCTCCAGTCGCCGCTGGACGAGCGGGCATACATTTTCTGGATGAGCTCGTCGGTGGTGATGCCCATTTTCTCAGCGATCGGGGTGCCGAGGCGTTTCCACCAGCGCTGGCTTTCCTCGTGGAACTCGCGTTGTTGGGTGAGGTTGAGTTGGCCCATGACGATGGAGCTGATCTGGTGGTGGAGGATCACCGCGTTCGGGTAGGCGTAGGATTCCTCGGCGAGGGTGGTGATGGCGGCGGCCATCGAGGCGGCGAAGGATTTGACCACCACGTGGATTGGCGCGTCGCTGGATTCCATGGCCTTGAGAATCCGATAGCCTGCCATCACCGAGCCGCCGGGGCTGGCGTCGATGACGATGAAGATGGGGAGTTCGCGGTCCTTGTTGTTCCAGTATTGGATGCGGCTGGTGATGAAATCCGCGGTGGTGGTGCTGATCATCCCGTTGAGCGGGATGCGGCGGTCGGAGATCACCACGGTGCCGTTTTCCTTGAGCGGATTCTTGAGGTAAACCGGTTTGAAATCGGCGTATGCGGCGCGTTTTTCGGAAGTTTCGATGCGGGTGATGTCGTTTTGCAGACGGGTGATTTCCAAGGCGGCCTCGGTTTGCAGCGACTTGAGGTCGTTGGCGAGTTTTTCGGCGCGGGCTTTGGAAAGCTCGCCTTGGTGGGCGATCAATTCTTTTTCCTCGCCCATTTTGGCGAGTTCAAGTTGGAGGGCGGCTTGGCGTTTGGCGCTCTCGAGGGCGAGTTTTTCGGTGAGTAATTCCCGTTCGAGTTTCAGCCGCGAGACTTCGGCGCGCGCGGAGTTGGTGGCTTGGATGAGGCGCTCGGCTTCGAGTTTGTTGTCAATGGCGAGGGTTTCCTGCTCCTTGCGTTTGGCTTCTAGCTCCGGGTCTTTCGGTGCTTCGGCAGCCGGGGCGGCCTCCGGAGTGAGGGCGGGCGTGGCGGCGACGTCTTTGGCGGGCAGCCAGGTGGTCAGCGCAAGGCCGAGGAAAGCGGCTGGGATGGTCGAGTGTTTCATGGGCAAAGGGGAAACGGTGTGGAGGAACGGCTTTGTTTCAAAAAAGAATTACGGGTCGGCGGGCTTGCGGGCTTTGGCGCGGATTCCGATGAAGATGATGATCGCTGCAAAAATCAGGAAAAGCGTGGCGGCCAGTCCGAGCCAGAGGAACAACCGGCTGCTGGCGGCATCGACCTGCTCGTTGGTGATCATGCCGGCGGGGGTTTCCTTGGGATTGCGGGTCAGGACGAGCTTGCCATCGGCGAGGCCGACGCGGGTGAGCTTGGCCATCGCCGGACCGAGCACCGGATCGATGAGGTAGCGCTCGGTGATGCGGTAGGGCGACATTTGATCGATGAATTCCGGCGGCACGCTCGCGCCGGGCACTTCGATGGCGTCGATTTTGAGGACGACTTCTTGTTTGAGCAAGACCGGGCGGGCGACCAGCGTGGCATTGAGATAACGCGAATCCGAAGCGATCCAGCCGGGCTCTTCCTCGCGGGCGAACCGCGGCTTGCCATTGAGCGGGAATGAAATCGCCAGGCGCATGGTGTCGCCGGTGATTTCGGTGACGCGGAGGGTGCCTTGCA
>JBIPND010000610.1:0-3000 GCA_044374015.1 Luteolibacter sp.
TCCACCCAGCGGACATCTCCCAGCAATCCGCTCTCGACAATGTAGCGGCTGAAGCGGGTGGTCCAGTGGCCGAGATAGGTGTGGGCCACGGCAAACGGCACGCCGAGTTCGCGCGAGGTTTTCACCAGTTCGTTGGCCTCCTCGAGGTTGAGGCAAAGCGGTTTCTCACAGAACACGCCGATGCCGGCCTTCATCGCCTTCATCGCGGGGTCGAAGTGCACGAAGTTGGGCGTGACGATCAGGATATAGTCGAGCTTCTCGTCATCGGGCAAGGTCGCGTTGGCGGCGATCATTTCGTCATAGGACCCATAGCCCTTGATCGGATAGGCCCAGTTGGCAGCTTCTTCCAAAGCGATCGCGGGATCGGGAAAGAGCGCGCCGGCGACGATCCGGCGGGTGCCGTCCATGTGGATGGCTTTCTGATGGGGGTTGACGATGAAGGCACCTTTGCCTCCTCCGACGAGACCAATATTGAGAGGTTTGTTGGACATGATGTATTTGGTTGTATGGGTAGGGA
Source organism: Luteolibacter sp. (assembly GCA_044374015.1). Classification (GTDB taxonomy): domain Bacteria; phylum Verrucomicrobiota; class Verrucomicrobiia; order Verrucomicrobiales; family Akkermansiaceae; genus Luteolibacter. Next base: position 518 of record JBIPND010000610.1, read on the forward strand.
TTCTATAAACTCGAAACGGACAAAGGGTCTTTCAGGGCCCTGTTAGTTCCACGGGATGGAAGCGGTTACTTGCCCTGCCACTCGCCGAAGCTGCGGAATTTCGCGTAGCGCTCCTCCAGCAGTTGTTCGGTGGTTAGAGCGGACAATTCGTCGATGAGGGAAATGATTTTCTCGCGGAAGGCGTCGGCGGTGGCCCGATGGTCGTGATGGGCGCCGCCGACGGGTTCGTGGATCACGTCATCGATGAGGCCGAGTTGTTTGAGGTCGGGGGCGACGAGTTTCATCGCGGCGGCGGCTTCGGGCGCGTGTTTGCGGTGTTTCCAGAGGATGGCGGCGCAGCCTTCCGGGCTGATGACCGAATAGTAGGCGTTCTCCATCATGATCACGCGGTCGGCGACGCCGATGCCAAGCGCGCCGCCGGATCCACCCTCGCCGAGCACCACGGCGATCACGGGGACTTTGAGCAGCATCATTTCGCGGAGGTTGTAAGCGATGGCTTCGGCGATGTTGCGCTCTTCCGCACCGATGCCGGGGAAGGCACCGGGAGTGTCGATCATGGTGATGACGGGCAGGCCGAATTTTTCCGCGGTTTTCATCAGCCGCATCGCCTTGCGGTAGCCTTCGGGATGGGCGCTGCCGAAGTTGCGCTTGAGGTTTTCCTTGGTGTCGCGGCCTTTCTGATGGCCGATGACGACCACGCGGCGGCCGCCGATGCGGGCGAAGCCGCCGGGCATCGAGGCGTCATCGCCGATGTGGCGGTCGCCGTGGAGTTCCTGGAAATCGGTGAAGGCCAGCGAAACGTAGTCGAGCATGAACGGACGATTCGTGTGGCGGGCGATCTGGACGCGCTGCCAGGGTGTTAGGTTTTTGTAGATGTGCGCGCGGGTGTCGGCGAGTTTGGTCTCCATCATGGAGATCTCGGCGGACATGTCGATATTTTGAGAGGACGACTTCGCGCGGAGTTTCTCGAGCTCGCGTTCGAGTTCGGCGGCGGGTTTTTCAAATTCGAGGAGCTGCATGCGCCGTGAGATTCAAGATTCAAGAGACAAGATGCAAGTGCGGAGATGGGGAGGGAAAGCAGCAGGGCTCCCAAACGCCTTTGAGGAATGCCACTCGGGGGTGTGCGTCCAGAAAGCGGTCCGGAGTTCACGGTTTACCGTGCTCTTGAGATGCAAGCTAAAGCTTGGACTCCGGACCGCGCGGCGAAGATTCCAACGGAACAGATTTCGGCGATTATCGTTTCGCAAGCGACCATAAACCAGCCGCCGTTTCCCGCTCAGCAGCGTGCGTTCGCTCCGCTTTGAGAGACACTCCAGCGGCTCAGCGCGATGGATTGCGGATTTCCACTTCATTGCCCACGCGGGTGAGCAGACTGATTTCCTCCATGTCGTGGGGGCGGAGGACGATGCCGCGCGGGGCGTCCTCGGCCGGGCCGTCGTAGCCGCTGATCTGGAGGCTGGGCTTGCCGAACTGGATGAGCTTGCTGGCGGCGGGGTATTCGCGGGACTGCGGGAGGACGCGCTTCTCGTTGAGCTCGGCGGCCTTGGAGGTGATGGTGCCGCGCTGGTTGGCGAGGCCAGTGGACGGGCTGAGGTGGACGATGTTGTATTCGCGGATGAAGCGTCCGCCTTCCCACAGCGAGAGGGCTTTGCGATGGGGCTCGACGAGGATGCGGAAATCGAGCGGCATGACGATGAGTTCGTCGCCGGGTTGGAGGTTTTTGAGCTCCATCATGCTGTTGAGGTGCATCATGCATTCGATGCTGGTCTTGTATTGGGCGGCGATGCCGAGGAAGGAGTTGCCGCGTTTGACGATGTGGGTTTGTTTCCCGGCCATGTGGGAGCTGGAGAGGATTTCGTCGAGGTTCATGTCGCCGACGATGCGGCGGGCGATGGGCGCGGAGGGCGAGGTGGGAAAGACGTTGACGATGGCGGTTAGTTTTTCGCGGGCTTCGGCGAGTTTGCCGAGGGCGAGCAGCTCGTGGGCTTTCTGGAAGGCTTTTTCGCCGGGATCGATGTCGGGCAGCTCGGCGGAATCGAGCATTTTCGCGAATTCGGCGTCGGGCTGGCTGCCGATGATTTCCGAAGGGTTCGGGATGATTTCCTCGAACACGCCACCGAGCGGGGCGACCACGACATGATAGGCAAGCATGCCGGTGAAGGTCATGACGGCGAGCACCCCGAGGGCTGCGATCCATTTGAAGAACGACCAGAGACTCATGGGCGAGAGCGGGAGACTGTCAAATGAGACCGCGGCGCTTGAAGTCGAAGGCGTTGATCTCATGCGAGCGGAGAATCATTTCGAAGGAGAACTTGAGGATCGAAATTTCCCAGGCGTCGTCAACGCCTTCGATGACGGCGAGCGAGGGATTTCCGGAGCGGCGGATGTCTTCGAGCACGCGCTCGCGGACGGCGTCGAGGGTGTCGTGGATGATTTCCTCGTGGACGTTGCCGCGGCGGAATTGGAAGCCGTATTGGAGGAAG
>JBIPND010000611.1:0-2999 GCA_044374015.1 Luteolibacter sp.
TCCGCCGTCGATCTCCCGCCGTTTTTGCGCAAGCTCGCCCGTTCGCGCATCGCCTGGCTGCGGGATCGCAAGCCGGAGGCCTTGGCCGGTTGGCCGGAAGTTTTTCCAACCCTTGCGGAAATCCGCCTGCGCGAGGACTGGGAAGGCTGGGAGCAGGCAGACTTCTCGCCCGCCCTTGAAAAACTCAGGCTCTCCGCCAGCGAAGTCCTAACCGCATTGGAGGTGCCCGAAGACGCCACCCCGGAACAGCGGGCTGCCATCGTCGAACGATTCAAGGACCCGGCCACCGTCGAAGCGATCGGCCGCCCGCGATTTGCCGATGCCTGCCTCAAGGCCGCGCTGGCATTTTCCCGATTCAAGGAGGACAAGGAAATCACCTTCCAGCTCGCCAAGCTGGCCCGCGACCTTGGCGCGCCGCCGGAGCCCTGCCTGCGAGCCGAGGCGCTCGCTCTAACCGCGCTCGGAGACTATCAGGAAGCCCACCCGCGCTGGATCCAGTTACTCACCGAGCATCCGGTGGAAACCCACCTGCCCGGCGACTATGCGGAAGCCGCCTACACCGCCTTCGAAAACGCCGATCCGCGGCAAGCGATGGAAATCCTAACCACCGGCCTGCACCGTTTCCCGGCGGATGGGAATTTCGCCATGCGGGCCGGTTGGGTGGCGCTGCTCACCGGCAATCCTGAGCGTGCCTATCAGTTTCTCCAAGCGGGTCAGCGCATTGGATTTCCCGAGGAAAAACTCGAAAACGCGATGGCGCTGCTGGCGATCGCCGCCGTCCAAAACGGAGCGATGGACGACGCCGCCGTTTATTACAACGACTTGTTGATCATCGCGCCGGAATGGGAAAACCCGGCGACCCTCGATACCCTGCCGTGGCCCGAGGAACTGAAAGCGTCCCTCCGCCAACTCGCCTGGTGAATCAGGCCAAATCGCGCACCTGCACCTGCGCCCACCAATCCTTGAAGGAGTTGATGAAAACGTTGTGATCCGGATCAACCTGATAGGCGTCGTGGTCCTCGATGTTCGCAAACTGCATGGTCAACGCGTAGTCCCAGGACTGGTCGATGACCGGACGGACCACCACTGCCGCCGGGACCGCCCAACGGCCGCCCTTCACCAGACCGATCTCAAACAGCGAGGCCAAACCTTGCTCGAACACGGCACGATCCGCCGGATTTTTGAATTCCTCCTTCAGCCAGAAATAAACATGATGGTCCATGCCGATGGGAAATAGCGTCCGCTCCCGCCCACCGCAAGCCCGGATCCCGATTTAAACAGCGCCATGAAAATCCTCGTCACCGCCTTCGGGCCCTTCGCCGGCCGATCCGAGAACGCTTCCTCGCTGGCACTTCGAGAGCTGAAAAAAGTTTTCCCCGGAATTCGCACCCGCATCCTGCCGGTGGACGCGGTGATCGCGCCAGCGCGCTTGAAACGGGCACTCCGACAAATCCGCCCCGGGGCGCTGATCATGCTCGGCGAGGCGGCGGGCAGTCGGGAAATCCGCCTTGAAACCACCGCGTGGAATGAACTGGATTTCCGCATCCCGGACAGTGCCGGACGCCAGCCAACGCGGACACCGGTCATCCGCGACGCCCCCAACCAGTTCACCTCCACCCTGCCACTCGCCGCCATCCACGCCCGTCTCGCGGGCGCAGGCCACGACGTCACACGATCCGATGATGCCGGCCGTTACCTTTGCAACCAGCTGTTTTACGTCGGCCGTCACCATCTCGAAATCCACACCACCCCCTGCCCCGCCGGCTTCATCCATCTGCCACTGGCACAGGACTACTCCACCGCGCGAGCCGTCAACGCGCTCGCGCAGGTGATCCAAGTGTTAAAGGGTGACCTGGTTCCCAGGGAACCGCAGCCCCCGGCGATTTCCGCAAGAACCCGCAGCGGTTGAATTTCACCCTTCCCCCGGCGGCGTCACCACCACCACGCGTTCCACGCCGCGTTTGGAGAACTCCTCCCAGTAACGTTTTTCCCACGCCACAGTGCGGCTGCGGCGGTCTTCCTCGCTGAGCTTTTCCCATTCAGCCACGCCGATCGCCCGCGCGAGGTCGCGATCGGCCATGCGAACGGCGAGTTCGTCCCAGAAACTCTCGTTGCGGAACTCGTCGTAACATTCGTGATAGAAAAGCCGCTCCTCCATCTCTTGTTTCACGCGGAAACGTTGGCTCTCCTCGTCGAATTCGATCCAGTCGCCCAATCCGGAATGGCCGGCTTTTTCCAGAATTTTGCTCTCGAGGTCTTCGAAAGCCGATACTTGGTCATTCGCGGACTCCTTTTGATTCCATGATGCCACGTTGGCCGCCAAACTGACCATTTCCACCAACGTCGCAAGTTCCTGATCTGATAAGCGCAAATGCATTCCTGCGGGGAACAAACCACCACCGCGGCCCACCCGCAAGCTCGCAACACGCCGACTCGATCCAAATGAGTGACCGCCGTGCGAAACCCGTGCGCGACCTTGTGTCGGCAGCAACCCCGTTCACGCCGCAGAAATCGGGTTTTGCAGCGAAGTATGGACTGCGGTGGCAGAGCGCAGCGGCGACACCGCTTTGGATTCTTCGCGAAGCCCAAGGTGCCGGTGCTGCTTAATCATCCAAAGCGGTGTGGCGCTATCGCTTCCCACCGCACTCCATAAGTCCCCCTACGCGCTTCCAACACGTCGGCATCCAGCGGGTCGGGGATTCTGGCGCACCAGGGTGATGGTGGGTGGTCTCTTTGACCACTCGCGGGCCGGCGAAGCCGATCATGCATTTGGGCTCGGCCAGGTTGACATCGCCGATGGTGTGCGAAGGAGGCGGTGACGCCGCCGGTGGTGGGGTGGGTGAGCACCGAAATGTAGGGCCGCTTCGCTTCGGATAGCCGGGCGAGGGCACCGCAGGTTTTCGCCATCTGCATCAGCGAGAACATCCCTCGCATCCCTCGCATCCCTCGCATCCCTCGCATCCCTCGCATCCCTCGCATCCCTCGCATCCCTCGCATCC
>JBIPND010000612.1:0-2992 GCA_044374015.1 Luteolibacter sp.
GGGCAAGATGGAAAGCGTCAAGACTTCCGAAATACTGGATATGATTCCGGTGGATTGGCAAGGACAAGCAATGTCAGATCCGCACCCTCTCGCCGCTGAATCTGGAGAAGGAGGTGGAGTTCGACGAACTGCGCCTTCCACCGGATGGCGAGTTGCGCAGCCCGCCCCAAGTCAACGGCACGCGGGGATTTCTCACCGTGGGAGAGGGAACCGTCGCGATTCGCTGATTTCCACCCACACGCAATTCACGGAAAATTTAGCACGAGATAAAATCGGGTTGACTCCGCCCGTCCGAGCCAACAGCCTCACGGCACGATCAGACGCGATTCGGAGTTTCCAGACGTTTCCGGAAGTCCTCACCCGCAGCACCTACCCGTATGAGTGATTCCCCAAAAAGCGGCTCGCGAGCGCGCTACAACCGCCTTCTTCTGCTCGTTGCCGGCCTCGGCGGGTTGCTTTACGGAATTGATATCGGGATCATCGATCCCGCGCTCGGCTACCTCGGCCAGACCATCGCGATGACCGAGGAGAACAAGTCGATCATCGTTGCCGCGGTGCTCGGCGGTTCCATGTTTGCCTCAGTCATCGCCGGATTCTTCGCGGATCTGCTCGGCCGCAAGATCATGATGATCATCAGCGCGGTGATGTTCATCGCCAGCGTGGGGATTATCTTCACTTCCCAGACCTATATACCGCTGCTTCTCGGCCGCATCCTCCAGGGCATGAGCGGCGGGGTCATCGCGGTGGTGGTGCCGCTGTATCTGGCAGAGTGTTTGCGGGCCGACACCCGCGGCAGGGGCGCGTCGATTTTCCAGTTCATGCTCACCTTTGGCATCGTGGTCGCCGCGATCGTCGGCGATTATTATACCAAGAATGCCGAGGCCGCCATCGCACTGGCAGCTGGCGACCCGCAAGCCATCGTGGCTGCGGCGGACCGCGCGTGGCGGGGCATGTTCTTGTCCGTGATCTATCCCGGCATCTTTTTCCTCATCGGTGGATTCTTTCTCTCCGAGTCACCGCGCTGGCTCTACCGCAAGGGTCGCAAGGAACAGGCCCGCGCGGCGATGCTGCGGTCGCGGACCGAGGCTGAAACGGAGATCGAAATCGCGGAACTCGAGACCGCCCTGCTCCACGAGCACACCAAACCCAAAGTGACACTGGTCGAATCGTTAGGGGAAATCTTCACCCAGCGGAAATATGTCGTCCCCTTCGTGCTCGCCTGTGTGATCCTCGGTGCCAACCAGGCCACCGGGATCAACTCGGTTCTCGGCTTCATGACCACCATCCTGCAACAAGCGGGAATGGCCGCTGAGACCGCCTCGCAAAGCGGTCTCTGGATCAAGGTCCTCAACTGCGTGATGACCGTGGTCGCGGTGATGCTGGTGGATAAAAAGGGCCGCAAGTTTCTCCTGAAAATCGGCACCGGTGGCATTATCGTATCGCTGCTGATCGCCTCGCTGGTCTTCTCCTCGTTCGAATCCAAACGCGTGGATGTGGCCGATCAGGTGCGCACCCTGATAGTCGAGGACGCCCTGAACTTCGATGTCACCACCACCGACTTCGGCAAGGTGGTCGAGGCGGGCAAGCCGGTGCAACTGTCGATCCTTTACGCCTATGGCAAGAAGCAAGGGATCGCCGTGGCGCTGAGCAACGACCCGAGGCACCAGCAGGTCAGGGTGGCACTGTTGCCGGACGACACGGAAAACGCGGGTGAGCCGCTGCGGATTCTCCGCGCGAGGGCCGGTCCCGTTCCCACCGAAAAAACCGGGATTCTGGTCGCGATCTGTTTGGCGGTCTTCATTTCCTTCTTCGCCGTCGGCCCCGGAGTTTGCGTCTGGCTGGCCCTGTCCGAACTCATGCCCACCCGGATCCGTTCGGTCGGAATGGGGATCGCGCTTCTAATCAACCAAGGTGTCTCCACCGGCATCGCCGCCTTCTTCCTGCCGATCGTCGGCAACTTCGGTTACTTCGCCATGTTCGGATTCTGGGCCGCCTGCACTGTGGTATATTTCATCACCGCCGCCTTCTTCCTGCCGGAAACCAAGGGCAAAACGCTTGAGCAAATCGAAGAACACTTCGAAGGTAAAAAGCCAGCCTAACCCTTACCCCTGATCGCCATGTCGTCATTACTCCAACCTGCCATCCAAGCCCCGCTCGACCCGGGGTTCCTGCCAGCGGTCCTGTTCAACCGTCACTACGTGGAAACCGCCCGCAACTCCGGACAAGCCGTGCCGCTGGTGCTCGGCCTGGAACGGGAGTGCGGACTGGTCTCGCGCTTTGAAACCCTGGTCCGCCCCGACGGCGATGAGGAAACCTTGCTCTATGTCGAGCGAATCGTGAAATTCCTGCTGTGGGCCCGTGGCGGATGGAAACTCCATTGCGGTGGCCCTCAAGAGATCGGGGAGTCCATCCGCAAGACCTACTCGGCGAACGGCGCGCGCCGGTTCGACTGCGAGATGATGACCCTGGCCTACGGCAAGGAATTCGAAGTAATACTAACGACAGCGGATCATGTTCCGGCAGCAAAAGACATGGAAGTCGCCGCGGGCGGCCATCTCAAGGGTTGCCGCATCGGGTTCGACCTCGGCGCGAGCGATTACAAGGTTTCCGCAGTGATAGATGGTGAGGCGGTCTTCACCCAGGAAACCCCGTGGGACCCGAAGATCCAGACCAACCCGGAATACCTCTACCATCACCTCTCCGCCGCGCTCCACCGCGCCGCGGCCTGCATGCCGCGGGTGGACGCCATCGGCGGCAGCTCCGCAGGCATCATCGTCGATAACGAGATCCGCGTCGCATCCTTGCTGCGCGCGATTCCCAAGGAACTTTTCCCCGCCGCGGCCGCGGTTTTCAAGCGCATCCAAAGCGAGTGGCAGGTGCCGGTGGTGGTGATGAACGACGGCGACGTTACCGCGCTGGCCGGCGCGCTCTCGCTGCAACAGCCAGGAATGTTAGGCGTCGCGATGGGATCGAGCGAGGCCGCCGGTTTCAT
>JBIPND010000614.1:0-2979 GCA_044374015.1 Luteolibacter sp.
ACGGAATTCCTCCGCCCACTTTTTTTACAACGATCCATCCATGAACACACTCCGCACCTTCACCACCGGCTCTGGAGCCCAGGGAAACTTCCACTCCCTCCCCGCCCTCGCCGAACTCGGTTTTCCCAATCTCTCCAAGCTCCCCGTTTCCATCCGGATCGTTCTCGAATCCCTGCTCCGCAACAACGACGGCCTGAAAGTCTCGGAAAAAGACATCATCAATCTCGCCAACTACAACGCCAAGGCCCCCGGCGACTATGAAATCCCGTTCGTCGTCGCCCGCATCGTGCTCCAGGATTTCACCGGCGTGCCGCTGCTCGTCGATCTCGCCGCGATGCGTTCCGCCGTCGATGGCATGGGCCTCGACGCCAAAATGATCGAGCCGCTCGTGCCCGTCGATCTGGTCGTGGACCACTCGGTGCAAGTCGATTACGCCGGCGGACCGGATTCGTTGGAAAAAAACCTCGACCTCGAATTCCACCGCAACCGCGAGCGCTACGAGTTCCTCAAATGGGGCGAACAGGCCTTCGACACCTTCAAGGTCGTCCCTCCCGGCATCGGCATCGTCCACCAGGTGAACCTCGAATACCTCGCCAAGTGCGTGCTCGATAAAAACGGCGTTTACTATCCGGACACGCTCGTCGGCACCGATTCCCACACCACCATGATCAACGGCCTCGGCGTCGTCGGCTGGGGCGTGGGCGGCATCGAGGCGGAAGCCGGGATGTTAGGACAGCCGGTTACTTTCCTCGTCCCCGAAGTCGTCGGCGTCTATCTGACCGGCGCGCTCAACACCGGCGTCACCGCCACCGACCTGGTCCTGCTCGTCACCGAGGTCCTCCGCAAAACCAAAGTCGTCGGCAAATTCGTCGAATTCTACGGCCCCGGCGCGAAAGCACTCTCGCTGCCCGACCGCGCCACCATCGCCAACATGGCCCCCGAATACGGCGCGACCATGGGCTTCTTCGGCATCGATGAAATCACCACCGGCTACCTCGCCGGCACCGGCCGCCCCGCCGAACTCGTCACCACCGTCGAAAACTACTACAAAGCCCAGGAACTCTGGGGCATCCCCACCGACCGCGACGCCCTCGAATTTTCCCAGGTTGTCGAGCTCGACCTCGCCACCGTCAAGCCCGGCATCGCCGGACCCAAGCGCCCGCAAGACCGCATCGAACTCGAATCGCTCAAGCAAAAGTGGTCCGCCCTGCTCACCGGCCCCGCCCCGGACGGCTACGACAAACAGCCGGTCGCCGGCTCCAGCGAGCCGCTGGATCTGCCACCGTCGCTCGACAGCATCCCTGACGTGACTCCCGGCATCGGCACCGCCTTTGGCGCGCAAGTCGGCGTGGTCACCGAGGAAAATACCGACCCAAGCTACCCGTTGTGGGAAGTCACCGTCGATAGCAAGGGCGGCGTCAAAGACACCATCACCCACGGCTCGGTGCTGATCGCCGCGATCACCAGTTGCACCAACACCAGCAACCCCAGCGTGATGCTCGCCGCCGGTTTGCTCGCGCAAAAGGCGAACGCCAAGGGCCTCACCATCAAGCCGTCCATCAAGACCTCGCTCGGACCCGGCTCCCGCGTCGTCACCGACTACCTCAACAAAACCGGCCTTCAGGCCGAGCTCGACAAACTCGGATTCCAAACCGTCGGTTACGGCTGCACCACCTGCATCGGCAACTCCGGCCCGCTCGATCCCGGCATCGAGGACATCGTCAAATCCGAGGACATCATCGCCGCCTCCGTTCTATCAGGAAACCGCAACTTCGAGGCCCGCGTCCACCAGTCCATCAAGGCGAATTTCCTGATGTCGCCGCCGCTGGTGGTCGCCTTCGCCATCGCCGGCACCGTCGATATCGACATGGCAACCCAGCCACTCGGCTTCGGCAGCGACGGCCAACCCGTCTATCTGCACGACATCTGGCCCACCTCCGCCGAGATCGAGGACGCGATGAACGCCTCGCTCAAGCCCGACGTTTTCCAACGCCTCTACACCGGCTTCTCCGACCAGAACCCGAAGTGGAACGAAATCAAATCCTCCACCGGCAACGTTTACGAGTGGGACCGCGAATCCACCTACATCCAGGAGCCGCCGTTCTTCGACGGCTTCTCCCCCGCCCCGCGCGACATCGTGGAAATCCACGGCGCAAGGCCACTTGGCATCTTTGGTGATTCCGTCACCACCGACCACATCTCCCCTGCTGGAGCGATCAAAATGGACAGCCCCGCCGGCCGCCACCTGGTGGAAAAAGGCGTCAGCTACGCCGATTTCAACTCCTACGGTTCGCGCCGCGGCAACGACCGCATCATGACCCGCGGCACTTTCGCCAACGTCCGGATCAAAAACCTGATGGTCCCCGGCATCGAAGGCGGAGTGACCAAGTATTTCACCGCCGAAGCACCGCAAAAAGACCACCTCATGTCCGAAAGCCATGAGCTCGAGAATGGCATCGTCACCGGCCCGGCCGTCACCAACGGCGACGCCCCCACCCTCGCCATCTCCGACGCCGCCGCCGTCTATCAGGATGAAAACGTCCCCACCATCATCATCGGCGGCGAGGACTACGGCATGGGCTCCAGCCGCGACTGGGCCGCCAAAGGCACCACCCTGTTAGGCGTCAAGGCCGTCATCACCAAATCGTTCGAGCGCATCCACCGCTCCAACCTCGTCGGCATGGGCGTGCTGCCCTGCAACTTCGTCAACAAGGACGATTACGAAAAAGTCAAAGGCCTCGCCGATGCCACTTTCGATCTGGTCGGCATCGACAACGACCTCAAGCCGATGCAGCTGGCCACCCTCAAAGTGCATCCCGCCAACGACGAGCCGTTCGACATCCCGGTCATCGTGCGCATCGATACCCCGGTCGAAAAAGACTACTACCGCGCCGGCGGCATCCTCCCCTACGTCCTCGCCCAGATCCTCGCCTGACCGCGGCACGCAATCGAATGACTGCCGCTACTTCGCTCTCCACT
>JBIPND010000615.1:0-2978 GCA_044374015.1 Luteolibacter sp.
GAGCGTCTTCTCGCCGTGATCGGAGGTGAAAATGATCAGTGTGTCGTTGCGGATGCCGTGGGCGGTGAGCTTGTCGAGGATGGCCTTGACCGAGTAGTCGAGCCAGGTCTCGCGGGCGGTGATCCGCTTTTGCGTTTTGATAGCACTATTCGTTATACCCTTGTCCGTGATCAATTTTTTTTCCACCTCATCGATGATCGCCTGGCGGGTTGGCATGAAGGAGTAGTCCTCGTTGGGCAGGAAGCCGGCGCTGGTGAAGCGCGGATCAGATTTCAGGTCGGTTGTGAGCGTATCGTTGACTGGCCCGTGGTTGATGGTGGGTGCCATGTAGAGGAAGAAACGCTCGCTGCGGTTTTCCTCGATGAACTTCAGGGCGCGGCTGGTGATCCACTCCTGGTTGTGGACGTTCAGCTTATCATTGTAGAGTTCCTTGAGGTTGGCGTGGTAGAAGCCGTCGACATAATCGAAGCCCAGCCCGCGCATGTCTTGGCAGACGATGCGGTGGTTATGCTGCATGGCCGCGTTGACCGTGGCATTGGTGGCCGGATCGTCCGTCTGGCCGTAGGTGATGAGTCCCTTGGATGGCCAATTGGTGGTAAAGTTCAACTCGTCATCGAGCACGTGGGATTTTCCGACAAAGCCGGTGCGATAGCCGGCCTTTTGCAGCCAAGCGCCGATGTTCTGGCCGTCACGCTCCAGTTCGGTGTCCGACACGCCGATGCGGCCGAGTGTTCCAAGCGGGTAGCGACGGATGAAGGTGTCGCTGGTGTTGCGTGAAGGCCAGCGGCTGGTGAGCAGGGAATAGCGTGAGGCACCGCAAACCGACGAGGCGCAGAATGCCAAGTTGAATTTCAGTCCTGTGGAGACCAGTGAGTCCAGCGTCGGCGTGATGCAGTCCCTGCCATCAAAGCCGAAATGCTGGTCGGCGGCCTGGTCGTCGGTGTTGATGATGATGATGTTCGGCCCGGTGGCGGCGGTCTGGGCTTTCACCTCGTAGTAGATGGAGGTGGCGGTGGCGACCAATTCGAGCCGACGGTTAGAGGACAGGTCGAAATTGCGGGTGCGAATGCCAGCGGTGCTGCCGGAAAACGAGCCGAAGTTCGCGAGCACGAAGCGAGCGCCCACGTTGTAGGAGAAGCCGCTGGCTTTGGTGCCGTCGAGGATCCACTCCGATCCTTGGTCGAGAACCAGCTTGGCAACGCCAAGTTCGAGCGGCTCGCTGCCGACCGCGTCCGGCTTGGTTTCCACCGTGCCGGTCGAACCCACGGCGAACTCGTCGCTGGCGGACGAGCCGGAATCCGCGAAGGAAACGCCTGAGCCGTCGATCACCAGCCGGGCTGATTTTTCGAGATTCCGGCCGAGGTTCATCGACTTCATCGCCAGCGCGCCGCTGCTGTTCAGGGTGAGCGAGCCCTCGGTGATCTTGAGTTCGGCCGGGCCGTTTGTCACGACGCCGTTCACGACCACTTTGTAATTGGCGATCTCGGCGTTTTCCGGGGAAACCGGCAGGCCGTCGGGATTCCAATTCGTGGTGGTGGTCCAGAGGTTGTTGCCGGAGCTGTTGTCGAAGGTTCGGGAGCCGGATGCAGGTGGCACTTGAACAAGGTCAAAGTTGAGCCCGCTCAGCACGAAACCCTGGCTGTTCGCGTTGGCAGACGAGCCGATCGTGAAGGTGCCGATGATTCCCTGCGCCGAGGCATCCACCGTGCCGCTGGCCCCGGAAAGCGGATAGGCGGTGCCCGCGACGTTCATCTGCGGGCTGCCCGCAGCCCTCGCGAAGCCGATGCCCTCTAGATTGAAGCGGGTCCCCGCGGCGGTCACGGTCGCGGTGATCTGCTCGTTGGTGAAGTCGATCAACTGGGCATTGTTCCCCTGGATGGTCAGACCTCCGCCGGTGTTGTCGATCCGGAGAGCGCCGCTACGGCTGTTAGAAAGCACGATGGTGAAGTTTTGTCCCCGCATCGCGGGATCGGCGACCTTGCCGACCGGGCCGTCGAAACCGTTGACATAGGTCAACGCGTCAGCATCGGCGCAGGAGGCGTTAAGCGTGACATTGCCGGAGGCGTCCACCGCGAAGGCGAGCGTGACCGCACCGGTGTTCTGCGGGTTTTCGCCGGCGATGCCGCTGTAGGAGTGGGAAAAATCGACCTGCACGCCGGTGACCACGTTCACCGGAGTGCCGAGGATCTCGAAGGTGAACCCACCGAGGCCCGCGCCATTGCTGGAATCCGGGGTTTCACCAAAGCCCAGGGTGCCGCCATCGCTCAGGGTGAGCGCATTCGTCACGAGGTCGAAGGTCGTGCTGCCGGATGCGGTCAAATTCGCGAAACTCTGGCTGGCTGTGCCGTCGGAAAAGCGCATGTCGCCGTTGGTTCCGCTCACCCAGGACCAGGATTTGAACTTGAGAATCATCCCTGCGGGCGCGGTCAGTTCGAATTCCAGCGTCTCTGGGAGACTCGTAGCCAGCGTCCGACCGTCCACGCGGTTCGAATCCAGCCCCTCCATGCCGAGGCCGCCGCCATGGAGTGTGGTGATGCTCAGGCGCGGGCTCGATGACCTCACCGGCACGATCTTGAGGCTGAAGGCAGTGTTGAAGAACCCGCTGTTGGTGGTCGAGCCCGCCGTGCCGCCGGGCCGGTCGAACTGGTTGACCAGATTGACGAAAGTGGTGTTGGTGTTGGTGGTGGAGGCATTCAGTGAAACCGCCCCGGCTCCGTCGATGGTGTAGGCGAGGGTGATGGTGTCGTTGAGCGTGGTGGCAGCCGTGCGGAAAGTCCCGCTATCCACGGGACCTAGGTTCGCAAAGCTCGTGCTGACATCCGCTTTTGCGGCCAGAGCCGGCAATGCGCAGATGAAAAGAATGGATTTGATGTTCATGAAGTGGAAATTGGGAAATTCGGTTTGATGGGGCGAGGGCTGCCCGTTCTCTGTTTAAGGAGAAATTTAACGCAGATTAAAGATTCCTCATAGTCCACAAA
>JBIPND010000054.1:0-9918 GCA_044374015.1 Luteolibacter sp.
CCGCCGCTTTCGCCCATCGTCTGCTCGACCAACGGCCCAGCCGCACCCGTCATCAGAAGGATCGGCACCAGCGTGGCCACGACGAGGGCCCATTTCCAGCGCGCGAGAAACTCCGCCGCATTGCCGCGGGCATACATCAGGCTGAAGCCCAACCAACAAACCGGCTGAAGCGAATTCACCCACAACCCCAAGGTGAACCACAGCCTCACCGCGCCCCCCTCCGCCTCGAGCGCCCCTCGATCCAACAAGCGCTCGACCGACAGCAGCCCCATCCCTGCGAAAAAACACCAGGCAACCGGTGTTTTCGGACGCAGAACCACGGCTGTCAGCCCGATCAGCAGACACAATCCTGAAGCGATGCCTGACAGAATTTCCTGGGTCATCGTGACGAAGTGCTTGTCATCATTGCATTCGATAAAAAAAAGGCATAGCCGCGGAAGCGACCATACCTTGCTGGTTGCGCAAAGCTATCAGGCAGAAGCATCGGCTAGGTGGTCGTCGATGCCGAACCCGATTTCGGTGAAATGAACCAGCGGTTGACGAACGACAGGAAAAATACCCACAGACAGGATGCGTTGGTGGTGGCGTATCGCCAGAACATCCGGCGCGGTTCCTGGATGACCCGGTATAACCATTCGATCCCTAACCGCTGCATCCACAGCGGCGCACGCTCGACCAAACCCGCCATGACATCGAAACTGCCGCCCACCCCTTGGATCACCCGTGCGCCGAACTGATCCTTCCACTCGTCAGCAAGCCGCTCCTTGGCCGGCGATCCCATTCCCAGAAACAGGAAATCCGGAGAAAGCGCACGAATCTCCGCGGCGATTCCGGCAATCTCTTCCTTTGAAAAATAGCCGTTGCGGAACCCCGCCATGTTCACCCCGGGAAAATCGCGCGAAACGTGGCGAACACAAGTTTCCACAATTTCTTGCTTGGCACCGAGAAAATAGACCGAGAAGCCCTCGCGGTCCGCGACTTCCAACAGCTTCCGCATCAGCCCGATGCCGTCGATTCGCTCCGGAATCCGCAAGCCCAGCAGCGCCGCCAGCGGCAGCATCGGCTGACCGTCCGCCAGCACATAATCCGCGCGGCGGAGCAAGTCACCCATCGCCGGATCCTTGCGGACCATCGCAACCTTGTTCGCGTTCATGAACTGGATCACCCGTGGAGCAGACTTCGCCCGCACGTCACTTTTCAGCTCATCCAACAACTGCACGCTCGTCAGGCAATCCACCGGACAACCGAGAAACTCAATCCTTCTTGGCTCGGTCGTATTCATTTCAAGATGGGAATTTTGCAACCCCGCACGCGACTACCAGTTGCTGCGCTTGACGTAAACCACATCATTGGCGCGGAGATAGAACGGTTGTGTCTCGACCCCGGAAAGAGTGTTATTCAAATTCAAGGTATAACGTTTCTCTTTCCCGCTTTGATTCCGAATCACGAAAACCTGCTTTGGATTGGCCAGCTTGGAGAATCCCCCGGCTTCCATCACCGCTGAAAGGGCGGACAAAGGCCGGTCCAACTCGTATTTTCCGGGGGCGTTCACCTCACCGGAGACATAGACCAAGGCAGCAGGCTTCTCCACCGCAATAAACACGGTGGGGTCGTTGAGGTGCGGACCGTAGAGGGAGGTCAAAGAGGCCTGAAGCGAGTTCACGCTGCGCCCGGCCGCCCTGACATTTCCAACCGTCGGGAGACTCACCTGACCGTCCGGCCGGATCTTTTGCAGCTGGTTGAACTCCGGCGCTCCGACGTAGGAAAAACGCAGGATGTCACCAATGGCGAGCGAGCTGCCCGGTGTGGAGTTGAACGCCGCTGGCGGAATCTGGTAGTCCGCGCTGGAGGGTCCGCAAGCGGTCAGTGCCAGCCCCGCGAAGAGCGCCAGCGGGAAGACAACGAGCGACTTCCCCGTGCGACCCCATACGGGGCGGAGGACGGTGGAAACAATGCGCATCAAGGCGCCCGACGTGTTAGGGGTATACGATTTCATGACAATGGGGGCATTCGTGGGTTGCAGGGGTGAGGCCGCGCCTCATTTAGTTAGAAAGTCGGACTGTTTGATAGGTACCGGGAGAACTCGTGTCACTCTCATTTTTAATACATTGGAGATCATCATTCTAGTTGTTGGTTTTCCGATGCTTGCGGGGTGATTTTCCGAAAAAAATTCCGCTGCTAGGACGCTCCCCTGCCTAGCAGGACCACCGGAACCGTCATCAACAGGATTTTCAGATCTAGCCAGACGGACCAGTTGTCGATATATTTCTGATCGAGTAGCATCCACTCCTCGAAAGTCAGATTGCTGCGCCCGCTGACCTGCCAGAGGCAGGTGATTCCAGGCTTGACGGAGAGCCGCTTGCGATCGGTCCAATCGTAGAGATTTACTTCGCTCAACAGTGGAGGCCGTGGCCCGACCAGACTCATCTCCCCCTTGAGCACATTGATCAGTTGTGGCAGTTCGTCGATGCTGAGCTTTCGCAGGATGGCACCCACCTTCGTCACCCGCGGATCCTTGCGGATCTTGAAGGCCGGGCCATCCATTTCGTTTAGATGAGCCAGCTCCTTTTGCCTTTCCTCGGCGTCCACCACCATCGAGCGGAATTTGAGCAAGCGAAACCTGCGCTTGTTCATGCCTACCCGCTCTTGTCCGAACAACACCGGTCCGGGACTGGTGAACTTCACCGCCACGGCAGTCGCCAATAGCAAGGGGCTCAGCACCACCAACAAAAGGGCCGCGCCTGCGAAATCCATCACCCGCTTGACGAAGAGCTGGAACAGCAAATTCTCGCGGAAAAAAGTCACCACCTGGTCGCCGTCGAACTCCTCCACCTGGGCTCTCGACATCAACCCGACATTCTCAAGGTCCGGCACCAGCCTCACCACCACCCCGAGGTCGTGGCAAAGCTCCACCACATCGCACGCCATCGGAAAATGCTGCTTGAGCGGCAGGCAGAACATCACCTCATCAATCACGCCTTTTTTCAGCAGCCCCCGCAGTCCATCCACCGGCCCCAGCACCTTCCAGCGGGCCTCGATCTCCCCCATATGTCCTGATTCCCCACCTTCTTCAAACAGGAACCCTTCGATCTCGTATCCAAGCTCGGGACGCGACTCGATCCGGTTCGCCATGTCATACGCCTTGGCCGTTTCCCCGATGATCAGAAGATGACGTGCGTTGCGCCCATGACTCCGCAGAACACTTAACACCGCCCGCAACACCACCCGGCTGCCAATCAGCAAAAACGTCGAACCCAGCAGAAACAGCGACACCACCAGCGGCGTCACCATCTGGATGGCGAACATCGCCCCCGCCAGCAACAGCAGCAGGCTCGTGATCATCATCGCTTTGACGATCTCGATCGCCTGACTCCTCAGGGTCGTGAAGCGGTTCGCATCGTAGTGAACCAGTTTATTGAAGATAAAGAACCATCCTAGCAGCACGCCGAGCATCGCCAGCCCTTCATAAGCCCGATAGCTCTTGGCCATGACTTCCCAGACGAAGAAAAAGTTGCCCTTCTCTTCGACCAATCCCACCAACACCACGAAGACCGAGACCAGGATCAACTGGTCGAAAATGCGGAAACCTTGGATCAGGAATTTATGACGGAGACGGATCACAATCTGGAATTTCTTAAAATCAACTCAGGTTTCTGCTTGGTGCCCTGCGGCCTGATCGATTTGCGACGAGATTTCCGCCGCCCGCATCTCGCGCCGGTGGAACCAGAAAATCAGCAGCAGCAGCGGGACCAGCGACATGCCAAAGAAGATCGGACCACCCTTGTGATGAATCCAGCTGTCGATCATGTGCGGCCCCTCGTGCACGCAGAGCAGGCCGATCACCAGCACCCGCAAGCCATTACGGATGATTCCCAGTGGAATCACCATTGCCACCAACAACCCCCGGTGCAACGGGGATTTTAAAAGCATGTAAGAAGCGAGCAGGCTGGTGATGAAGAGCACGAAGGTCGAGCGGATGCCGCTGCATTCGGGGGCCACCTGCAGGGTTGTGCCCGGCAGTTCCATCACCTGGCCGTTGCGGAAAACGGGCGTTCCGGTTATTTTAAACAACCAGTATGAGACCTCGGCTGACCAATGCATCAGCCAGTTCTCCAGTCCCACCACTGCAGTGCCCGGCAGCGGAATCATGAAGACCAGAAACGCGAAGGGAAACGCCAGCGCCCGCATCAGGGGATTGCCGAAAAACAGAAACCCACCCGCCGCAATCAATAAGGCATAACAGGCCGCCCATCGCGAATGATCATCGTTCGCACTCAGGGAGCGTCCCAGCATCTGCGGAAGCAGAAACACCCCCAGCGCCAGCACGATCAGTATCACTCCACCCACCAGCGAGGTTTTCCGCTCGCCCGGCAGCGTTCCGACCGCCTGCCATGCGAGATAGAGCGACACGACTGGAATCAGCAAAACATGGGAGTGCAGCTCTTCCTTGAGTGCATATCTCACCAATGCCTGCAAAGGACCGAGAAACGCCAGCGTCAGCAGCAGGCAGAATCCGGCAAAACCCAGCAACCGCCGGTCATTCCAGCTGGGGATGTCGACGGCCTGCGGTTCGAGGTTCGCGGCTGCTTGGGGGGATTGGGAGGGTTCCATGGATTTAGCAAACGGATGGGGGGAGACTGGGTCACGACCTTACTGCCGCGCCGCGGAAGGAGTTGAACTGGATAGAATCATGGGATAGGAGATTGCATTCACTTTCCATTCGCATGGGAACAGTAAGGTCCCCGCTCCTTATGCCTCTCTCGATTCCGGTCTCAGGCTTTCCAGACTTTGCCGGATTCCAGCTCGATGCCTTTCATGGCGTTGCGGGTATCGATGATGCATTGTGCCCACTCGCCAAGTTGCTGGTGGTCCACGTTGGCATGGGCGGTGCTGACCAGCACGGCGTCATACGATGCGATGGTTGCCTCGTCCCACCGCACCGACCGGTTGCCAGCCCATGCGGAGTGCTCGCGACTTGGCCGGATCACCGGGACATAGGGATCGTAGTAGGAAACCTCCGCGCCACGCTCCTTGAGCAGTTCCATCAACTTGTAGCTCGGCGATTCCCGGTCGTCGTCGACGTTCGGTTTGTAGGCCAGTCCCACCACCAACACTTTGGATCCATTGACCGACTTGCGGGAAGCATTGAGTGCCTCACCGACCCGATCGACCACGTGACGCGGCATCGAGGTGTTCACCTCGCCGGCCAATTCGATGAAGCGGGTCGCATGTTCGAACTCGCGGGCTTTCCATGTTAGATAGAAAGGGTCGATCGGAATGCAGTGTCCACCGAGGCCGGGTCCAGGATAGAAGGCCATGTAACCAAAAGGCTTGGTCTTGGCGGCCTCGATCACCTCCCAGACATCGATACCCATCGCCGCGTATACGAGCTTGAGTTCGTTTACCAAAGCAATGTTCACGCCGCGGAAAATATTTTCCAACAACTTGGTCGCCTCGGCCGCACGACAGGATGACACCGGCACCAACTTACGGATGGCGTGGCTGTAAAGCGCGATGGCCTTCTCAAGACACGTCGGGGAATACCCGCCGATCACCTTGGGGATCTCCGCGACAATGCTCTGTGGGTTGCCCGGATCCTCACGCTCGGGCGAGAAGGCCAGGTGAAAATCCCGCCCGGCAACCAAGCCGGAACCGTTCTCCAACACAGCTCGAAGATCCTCGTCGGTGGTGCCCGGGTAGGTGGTGGATTCCAACACCACCACGGTACCCTTTTTTAAATGTGGAGCGATCGCCTCACCTGACTTGAGCACGTAGGAAATGTCCGGGTCCCGGTTTTTACTCAGCGGCGTAGGCACGCAAATGATCACCGCATCCACTTCCGCCACGCGCGAAAAGTCGGTCGATGCGGAGAAATGCCCGCCGTTCACCAACGCGGCGATGTCCTCGGCAGGGATGTGGTGGATGTAGCTGCGACCAGCGTGGATTGCATCAACCTTGGATTGATCGATATCCAGGCCGAGCACTTGGACTCCGGAACGTGCGAATTGAAGTGACAAGGGAAGCCCGACATAGCCGAGCCCGATAATTGCGGTTTTCATGGTGGGGAGGTGAATAACAGGGGGGAGGGGGCCCGAAGAAAAATCCTTCGGTCGCGCAAGAAATAGGGCAGGAATCACCGTTTGGCCATAACGTAATGACGGAGGTCAGGCAAAAAACGCTGCGCATTTAGCATCTCGTCGATCACCCCGCGCGGAACAAAAACCGGGCGTAAAAATACGCGGCCACTTCGCTGACCACTTCCCTCACCCCTTCGCTGTAGCGCCACCACTTTTTGGCGTCGTAATCCGGGTCGGGGATTGAAATTACTCCGACTTCCACCGCACCCCCAAGAGCGGCCTCAAAGAGCAAGCGTGAACGGCGACTGTGTGGCCCCTGCGTCACGACGTTGAGTCGGGCGGGTAGCCCCCCTCGCTGTTCGAACCAATTTCGTAACACCGCTGCACTGGTATAGGTTCGGTCCCGCTTCGGCGCGCCTGAAGGAATCGCATGCACCTTCTCCGCAGCGATTCCCATCTCCAGAAACTGGGCTGCGACCACGACCGCGTTGTTCCGGGGACTGTCGGGCTGCTCACCCGGGAACGGGCCACCGACCGTGCACAGCATCTCATAACCCTCCGCGCGAAATCGATCCGCCGCAGCCGCCAGCGCCGGCATCGGGATCCACCCCTCGACCACCATCACACGTGCCGCCACGGGTGCATCGACCGCTAGAAACGGGTGAACTCCTTTCAGCGTGCCGTAGCCGAGCAACCCGCCTAACAAAATCATGAGCAGCCAACCCTTCCAAGTGGGAAGCCAGACCGACCGCCGACGGACCAAGCCGATGCAACGGCGGGGGGATTTGTCGGAACGAAGCATCTGGGAACTTTGGCGGATAGAAGCGGTGTTTGTTGGAGCACAACGCCCCCCAAAGCGGTGATCCGCCCTATCAACTTTCACCTCCGCTCAAGGTTTTCTCCGCTCTCCATGAATTCGTCAGCGCATAGAACGATTGCGCCTGCGACCAGCGGAGAAAGGGAAAGCGGTGCCGGAAACCGCCGCGGAAAACCCGCGTTACGAAATGGCCGGCCGGCAGCTGGTGCTCATGGATCAACTTCCCCGCGAGCGTGCGGGCCAGTTCCCCTGCTTCCGGAATCATCCCGCCGATCAAGGAACCCAGGGTGATGGCCTCGGCGAAGTCATACATTTCCAGCTTGGCGAGTTGCAGCCTGGGCTTGATCGCAAAGGGCTTTGGATTGCCCTCGGCATCGATCAAGTGTTTTCGATAGTAGGCGAAGCCGCGCCGAATCGAAGAGTCGATCCGCGCCTCCGGGGCGATCCGGTGAATCTTGAACAGGTTCTTCAGGTTGAAACAAGTGTGGAAGTTGTCGATATAACTCTTCGCCTCATTCATCGCATACAACCACGAGCCATCTTCTGCCTGGGATTCAAGGACGAAGTTCAGGTTCCGCCTGGATGCTTCGAGATAGTCGTTGCGTCCGAAGCGTTTTCCGGCATCTGCCAGAACATAGGCGCGGTAGGCCGTCGCGTTGACCACCTGGCGTTGGTCGAAGGGTGAATAGCTCCCCGCCGCCGTGTCCGGCCCGGTCGGCAAGTCCTTCAGATCGCCGTGGACAAATTCGGCAATGCCGGCCGCGATTTTATGATATCTCTCATCTCCCGTCGCCTCCAACAACTCCAAATAGGCCTCGTAGCAATAAGGAGTGCAAGTGATATAGGGCGTATTCTTCGGCCATACATCATCCTTGTTGTTCTGCCAGTCGAAGGGGTAGCCCCAACAAGGACCCCTAAATCCGGGAATCGCATAGGCAAGGATTTCATCACCAAGCGCCACCGCCCGCGTGAGATACTTGGCCTCGCCCGTCACCTGGTGGAGATTCAGGAAGGCCAGCAGCAGTTGCGCATCACAGGTCGCGAAGCGGTCTTTCCTCACAAAAAGCTTTCGCAGCGACGGGCAGAGCAGATCGATCGCCACCAGCGGTGCCACCAGGGGAATTCCCAGTTTACCTTTGGCATAATACATCTTGCGCGACCATAGCCCGTAGCGGGTTCCCCAGAGATCATACGGATCGTAGCTCTCATAGCCGGCGCGGTCGAGCCAAGTGAGGAACCGGGCACATGCGGAGTTGAGTTGTTCTGTGAGGGGAGTGGGGGTCATCAAACTTTTTTTATGGAACCGATGCGGTCGAGCTGGTAGCTGCCGTTGAGGATGTTCCGCCACCAGGCTTCGTGGTTGAGGTACCATTCGACGGTCATTCGGAATCCCGATTCGTGATCCCATTTGGGACGCCATCCAAGTTGATCACGGATTTTGGAGGAGTTGAGTGCGTAGCGCAGGTCGTGACCGGGACGATCGGCGACAAAGGTGATTTGACTGGCATAGGGCCGACCGTCATTCCGCGGGCGCACTTCATCGAGGATCGAGCATAGCTGGCTTACGAGCTCAATGTTGCGGATTTCGTCATTGCCGCCGATGTTGTAAGTTTCGCCGGGCGATCCAGCTTCCAGCACTTGAACCAAGGCTTCCACATGATCCTCGACGTGAATCCAGTCCCTGATGTTTTCGCCGGCACCGTAAACCGGGATGAATTCTCCGCGGAGGGCCTTGAGAAGCACCAACGGAACCAGCTTCTCGGGAAACTGATAGGGCCCGTAATTGTTCCCCCCGTTTGTGATGATCACCGGCAAGCCGTAGGTATGGTCCCACGCCCTCGCCAAGTGGTCGGATGCCGCCTTGCTCGCGGAGTAGGGCGAACTTGGATGGTAGGCCGTCGTTTCCGTGAATTCTCCGGCATCACCCAAAGACCCGAAAACCTCGTCGGTGGAGATATGAATAAAGCGGAACGCATGATGCGAAATCCTGTTGGTAGATAGATGATTCCGGGCGGCTTCCAGCAGCGTGTAGGTGCCGAGGATGTTGGTCTGGATGAAAGCACCCGGGCCATCAATCGACCGGTCCACGTGGGATTCCGCGGCGAGATGCATCAGCCCGTCCGGCTGGAATTCCGCGAAGGCCGCCTGCATGGCGGCCGCGTCACAGATGTCGGCGTGCAAGAATCGGTAATTCGGCAAGCCTTCGATGTCGGCGAGGGACGCCAAATTTCCGGCATAGGTCAGCTTGTCGATATTCAAAACCTCATGCCCGCGCGACACTAGCAGGCGGACAAGATTGGAGCCGATGAATCCGGCACCGCCGGTGACAATGACTTTCATGAGTGAGTGAGCAAAAGGGAAATCTGCCAGATTTGGGTCACCTCCCGCGCCAGAAGCGGGTTGATTGAAAGGCTCACGAAAGCCTCGCGCGGTTCATTGGCATCAACGCTCATAGAGCGGCACTACAATGCTGTCCTCCCTCCCCCCCAGCCTCTCCGCGATCTCACTCAGCGAGACCACGTCCAGTCCCGGATCCGCCGCGACGCCCGCGAGAAAACGCTCGAAATCCGCGTCGTCGCGGTGCTCCTTGCTGTGGCCTATCAAAATGATGACATCCAGGTCACCCGCCGGGGCCGGGGGCGCATTGCGGATCCAGCGCAGCAGTTGGGACGACGACATGTTATGGAAATCGAGTTTGATCGGAAAACGATGAGCGAGGAAGCGCAGCACACTCGCCGGAGTCCGGCCCATGCCGAGTTGGCTGACGGTTTCCCGCTGTTTCTCCTTGGGGATGTTGCTGGAAAATTTTGCCATCAACCGGCGCGGAGTGAGCTGTTGGGCCCGGCGCCCCATCCGGGAATAAATCGGAATTTCGGTCACCGGTCCGTGATCGTCCTCCACGGCGACATCTGCGGAAACCCGCCAGTGGCGTCGATGTTCCGGAGCCGCCGTAAAGTCGAGCTGCACCTGCTCGTCCTGACGCACCATTCCCTTCACCGCGGAGCTGTCGATCACGATGCCGTG
>JBIPND010000616.1:0-2970 GCA_044374015.1 Luteolibacter sp.
GATGAGGAAGCAGTCGCGGGCGTTGCGGTTCCAGTCGTTGCGGGCTTGCTGATAGTTGTTGGGGCCGTATTTCGCCAGCACGCGGGCGGCGTCGGAATGGCCGCAGACGGTGTCGTGCCAGCCGACGGAATCGGCGGTGATCGAGGCGAGCAGGCGGCCCATGTCGGAATGCAGGCAATGGGGCGCGCGCAGATAGAAGATGTGTTGGCCCTTGAGGGTGTCGGGCATGTTGTAGCGCTCGGTGCGTTCGAGGGCATTGTAGAGCAGCATGCCGACGTTGGAGCCGCCGTCGAGATCGGTGAGGCGGAGGCGTTTGCCGCGGGAGACGACGGCGGACCACATGCCGGCACCGTGGAGTGTTTTTTCGCAGAGGGGCGTCATGACAGTTTGCCGTTCGACTTGGCGTGAAGCGGCGGGATGAGGTGGGGTGTGAGAGTGAGGTGGGCGGTTTTCACGCCTTTGCAGGTGGCGAGTTTGTTGGCGATTTCCCGCAGGGTGCGGGCCGGGCCTTGCATCAGGATGACTTCGAGCACGTGGTCGTCTTCGAGCAGCACGTGCTGGGAGGAGATGACTTCGGCGATGTGTCCCCGGAAAATCCGCGAGAGGTCGCGCAGCAGGGTGCTTTTGGATTCGTCGTAAACCAGCGTGAGCGTGCCGGCCATCAGTTCGGTGCCGATTTTGCCGAGGTGCTGGGCGGCGTGTTGGTGAATCATTTCGGCGACTGCCTGCGAGCGGCTGTCGAAGCCGCGCGCGGCGACGAGGCGTTCGAACGCCTGGAAGGTTTCTTCCGGCATCGAGACAGTGACGCGTCTCAGGCTGACTTGGTTCATGGGGTCGCTCATCTCCTGGGGAGACTAAGCAGGGGCGGGGCCAGTATGAAGAAATTTTTCAGGTTTCATACTTTATCCCCATTTTTCCGTCCCGGAGGGACAGCGCGAAATTAGCCGGTGGCGTGAGCCACCGGACTCGGGTCCCCACCGATTTCAGCCCCGGCAGGGGCGGCGGAAGGGCTGCATCACCACAGATACCGCTCATCATATTCCACCCCGCAACGTTTCAGAAGCTCCACGTATTCCTCCTGGAACGTCCGCTTCCGGTGATGCTCCTCCTGTTTTGCAATGTATTCCCGCACCAAGTCGCGCTGCGAGGCGCTCACCGTAAAAGCTCCGTATCCTTCCTGCCATGAAAACTCACGGTTCCCGATTTCCTCATGCACCCAGCGTGAGGAGACAGCTTTCACATCGCGCACCACTTCGGCAAGGCGGGCAGTCGCCCGCAAGCCGACGAGAAGATGGACGTGGTCCGCAATGCCGCCGATAGCTTCGGGCACGCCCTCCACATTTCGAACCACGCCACCGAGATACGCGTGCAATCGCCCGCGCCAGGCATCGGCGATAAGGGGGAGGCGGTTCTTGGTGCTGAAGACGAGATGATAGTGGAGTGATAGATGGGTCGATGACATCGTGGCGCTGGTTCCGGCGCCCCTGCCGGGGCACTCGGGATTTTTTCTATCACAATCCGGTGGCTGACGCCACCGGCTAATTTCTGGCAGCCCCTCCGGGGTAATGGGCCTCGTCGGAAATTTTCTTAATCCGGGCTATTTGTCCCTCTTTCTATGGACGAGAGGATTCTATTTCAGGCCCAGAAGCGGGATGCGTTTCTTGGGGTTGAAGGTGAGATGGTAGTGGAGTGATAGGTGGGTCGATGACATCGTGGCGCTGGTTCCGACGCCCCTGCCGGGGCGTTTGGGATTTTTTCTATCACAATCCGGTGGCTGACGCCACCGGCTAATTTCTGGCAGCCCCTCCGGGGTAATGGGCTTCAGGCGGTGCCCGTCGGGGTTAATAGGACTTCGCCGGAAATTGTATGAACTGCGCCTTATTTCAGGCCCAGAACCTTGGGGGCGCTGGCGTTGCCGAAGCGGTCGAGGGCGGTGACGGCGATGGCTTCGGCGCGGGGGATGGTGAGGCTGCGGGCCGCGGAGGGAGCGATTTGGACGGTGCGCCAGTTGCCGCTGATGCGGGCCTGGACGGCGATTTTCGCGGTGTTGCCGGCGGGTTCCCAGCGGACGGTGGTGCCGCTGCCATTGGCGGAGGCGCTGACGCCGGGGGCGGCGGGGGATTTGCTGCTGACCCATGGCATCGGCGGGACGGCGGCGGGCTGGGTGTAGGTGCCGGCGAGTCGGGTGGCGATGCCGCCTTGGTTTTTGACCAGGCTTTTGGCGCTCCAGTGGATGTGGCCGTTCCAGTTTTTGCCGATGCGGCGGCTTTGGTCGATTTGGTTGATGATTTCGGAGGCGGATCGGCCGTCTTCAGGGCCGCCAATGCGGGCGCTGGCAATGCCGGGCCAGACCGGGCGCGATCCTTGCTGGCGCCACCAATCCAGGAGGGCGGTGAAACTTTGTTTTTGCGGGGAAATCTTCCAGTAGAGTTGCGGCGCGAGGTAATCGACCCAGCCGTTTTTGAGCCATTTGCGGGAGTCGCCGGCGAGTTGTTCGTAGCTGTCGATGCCGGCTTCAATGCCGCCTGGCACGCCCGGACGCCAGATGCCGAAGGGGCTGATGCCGACGCGGACCCAGGATTTCTGACGTTTTACGGCGGAGTAGAGATTGCTGACAAATCCATCGACGTAACTGCGGCGTTGGGCGGGGCTTTTGCCATCGGCGAAGCGGAGATTTCCGGATGGGTAGGGGTAGAAGTAATCATCGAGGTGCACGCCATCGATGTCATAGCGGCGGACGACATCGAGGATCACATTGAGCGCGCGGGCGCGGGTGTCGGGGTGGGCGGGATCGCACCAGACCATCGAGCCGAAACGTTTGGTGATGTGCGGGGCGACGCGGGTGACGTGGTTTCCGGCCGCCTGTTGGGAGCTGTTGGAAAGGGCGCGGAAGGGGTTGAACCAGGCATGGACTTCGATGCCGCGGGCGTGGGCCTCCTTGATGCAGTAGGCGAGGGGATCGTAACCGGG
>JBIPND010000617.1:0-2962 GCA_044374015.1 Luteolibacter sp.
CCATCAGAAAACGAAATCGCGGCACCTTTAAGGAGGAGCGGACTACGGCCGCCCCGCCCATGGAAAGTCCATCAGTAGAGAGAATCGCATCCCATGGTCCACCCATGGCATGGGCGGCCGAAGTCCGCCCCTCCTTATATCAAGATTCGCGAACGATGGCGTTAGCTTGACGCGCATGCGCTGCGGGGGGCTGCCCCGTCGATCGTCTGGGAGCTTACCGTGCTTCTGAAGGGGCAAGCTGAAGCTTGAACTCCGGACCGCGGAATGGAGCTACTGACCGCCTCTAGGAATCAGCCGTCTCAAATCACCCGCGACCAGAGCACCTTGAGGTAGCGGGATTCCGGATAGTTGGAAAGCGTCGGGTGGTCCGGGCCGGCACCGGTGCGGTCGAAGGTTTGCAGCCGTTTGTTGCGACGGTGGGCGGAGGTGATGACGATTTGTTCGAACTCTCCCGCGCCTAACATCCCGGAGCACGAGCAAGTCACGAACAACCCTTCCGGCGCGACGAGTTGCAGTGCGAGTTTGTTCAAATCCGCGTACTTCGCCGTGCCGATTTCATCCTCACGGCCGTGGATGAACTTCGGGGGATCGGCGATGACCAGATCCCAGGTGCGGCCGTTTTCAATCATCGTCCGGGCCCAGGTGAAAGCATCGGCGTGGGTGAATTTCACCTTCGCCGAGTTGAGGTTCGCGTTGCGCTTGGCCATCGCGATCGCCGTTTCATCCAGGTCCACGCCGGTCACATCGGTCGCGCCCGCGAGTGCGGCGGAAATTCCGAAGCCGCCGGTGTAGCAGCAAAGATCCAACACCGTCCGCCCGTCCGCCAGCGCGCCGAATTTTTTCCGGCTGTCACGCTGGTCGCAGAAAAACCCGGTTTTGTGGCCATCGGAAAAATCCACTTCGTAGCGCACGCCGTGTTCG
Organism: Luteolibacter sp.; assembly: GCA_044374015.1. GTDB lineage: Bacteria > Verrucomicrobiota > Verrucomicrobiia > Verrucomicrobiales > Akkermansiaceae > Luteolibacter. The sequence goes on from JBIPND010000617.1 coordinate 922, forward strand.
CGGATTTTCACCGAACGCACCTTGTCCGACTCCACCCCGCCGTAGCGCGGGATGCCTTCGATGCCGGCCAGCTGCATGTCCACGCCGACCACCACGCGCTTGGTGTCGAAGCACTCGTGGAGGAGCGGCAGCCATTTCGGGAGGCGCTGCCAGGCGGCCAGGTTGGTGATTTCCACCGAAAGCACGTCCGCGAATTTGTCCGCGACGATGCCCGGCATGAAATCGGCGTCGCCGTGAATCGCGCGGTAGCTGTCGGATTCCGCATCGAGTTTGAGAATCTCGCGGCGGAGCTTGGCGGCGCGGCGGATCGCATTTTCGAAAAAGCTTTCGTCGTCCAGTGTCTCCAGCGAGTGGCTCACGATGCGCAGCGGCATGCGCGATTTCGGGTTCCACAACCCCCAACCGAAGGGCGTGCCTTCTTTGCCGAGCACGAGCACGAACGATCCCGGCATCGCATCGCGGGAGACCTCGCCGATCATTTTCGGCCAGATCGAGGGGTGGAAGGATTGATACTTGAGTTGGACAGTCGGCACGGCGGAAATACGAAGCAGCGGAGCCGGAATGTCGAATGATAAAATCCGCCGCGCCGCCGCTTGGAATTCTTCGGCTTGCGCAAACCGGCGCGGGACTCCATGGATGGGCATGGACCGCTGGTTTCTCATCGCCGCCACCTTGCTCGCCACCATCGGCGCGGCTTGGGGCATGATCTCGGTGCACCGCGGGCACCGCAGCCGCATGACGGCCGTCTGGATGGTCGCGGCGTTTGTTTGCCAGCTCGGGTTTCTGACGCTTCGCGGCCAAATGCGCGCCGCCTGCCCGCTGGTCGGCACCGGGGAAATTCTGGCGTTTCTCGCATGGTCGCTGACGCTGTTTTACCTGTTGGTGGGCCCGGCCTACCGAATCTCGCTGCTGGGGGTTTTCACCGCGCCGGTCGTCGTGCTTTTCCAGGCGCTCGCCTTGGTTCCCGGGCAACTGGTGGAAAATCCCGCACGGGTCATCGGCGGCAATCCGTGGCACGAAACCCACTCCGCGATGTCGGTGCTGGCTTACGGTGCCCTCGCGCTGGCCGCCGTCGCCGGGGTGATGTTCCTGGTGCTCGACCGGCAGCTGAAGGAGCACCACCTGAAAAGCGGACTCTTCCGCAACCTGCCACCCGTCAGGGAGTTGCTGTCGTCGTTGGAGCGCCTGCTGTGGTTGGGCGGGGTGCTGCTCACCATCGGCATCGTCGCCGGTTTCATGATGCCGCAAACCGGCAATGGCGCGTTGGGGCACCTGCTCGCGGCGGTCGCGGTCTGGGTCAGCTACCTGGTCCTGATCGGCGTCAAAATGGTGCGCGGCTTGACCGGGCGGCGGCTTTCGCTTTCCGCCGTGGCTTTATTTATCCTTTCGTTGGTGGTTTTCGCATTCGTCTGATGGAAATTCTCTGCCTGGGACTCAATCACCGCACCGCCCCCGTGGAAGTGCGGGAGCGCTTTGCCGTGGGCCTGCCAAAACTCGGCGAAGCCGCCAACGAGCTGGTCACTCTCGCCGAAGCCGCCGAAGCCGTGGTGATCTCGACCTGCAACCGCACCGAGTTCTACCTCGCCGCCACCAACGCCCAATCCGCCTTTGGCTTGGTCGAAAGTCGCCTCGCCGAAAAAATCCGCGTGGACTCCAGCGTCTCCGCCCACTTCTACCGGTTGGAAAAATCCGAAGCCGCCCGCCACCTCTGCCGGGTCGTTAGCGGACTCGATTCGATGATGCTTGGCGAAACGGAAATATTCGGCCAAGTCAAACAGGCTTATGGCGCCGCCTTGGAAGCAGGGGCCACCGGGGCGGTATTAAACAAGCTTTTCCAACGAGCGTTCGGGGTTGGTAAAAAGGTGCGCACCGAAACTTCGATCCAGGAAGGTTCCACCTCCGTCGGCAACGTCGCCGTGGACCTGGCGGAGAAGATTTTCGGCCACCTCAAAAACAGCGAGGTGATGATTCTGGGTGCCGGCGAAATGAGCCGGATCACCGCGCAGAGTCTGGTTTCCCGCGGCGCGAACTCGATTTTTGT
>JBIPND010000619.1:0-2957 GCA_044374015.1 Luteolibacter sp.
CAGACCGTCGTAAGCCATGATGTTTTCGCCATTGAGCAAGCCCGCCAGTTCATCCCATTCTTCATACCGGAGCCGCATCGCCCGCAACCGGTCCAGTTGGCCTAACAAGCGGATACCGCCGCCGGAGAGCGCCAAAATAAACGACTGATAGGTCTCCTCGGACGGGAAGCGCAGGATGATTTCATCCGCTTTGCTACTGGCGAAGAGCTCGACCGTGGTGCCGTCGCGGAATTCATCCCGATAGACCGGACGGGCCGGCCGGGGTGCCAATTTGGTCGCCACCCCGGCGGCGATGGGTGCGGCAACCGCCGCCGTCTGATCCACCGCCGCAGGACTCGCGCTGCGGCCCAGCCACCCTCCGCCCAACCCGCCCACCCCGCACAAGGCGAGCATCACGAGGACTGCGGGTGACCGGAATTGGCGTTTCATGAAAATGGGTGAATTCCGGGCTTCTGAGGTCGGCCTGCGCGTGAACCCCGGCGGGCGACCTTAGTCGCGAAATTTCAGGATTACAGGCTAATTTCCTGATCTTGGCGCGGGCCCGTCCCGAGGCTTGCAGTCACCGGCCATGCGCCCATATTTCCCGCATGCGAGGAATTTCCCAGTGGCGGGACCGGATTGAAATGCTGATGCCGCCATTGCCATGGGATCGGCCCCGCTGGTTGGATACGGGCGGGCCGCCGGTGGTGTTGTTGCACGGGCTGTGGCGCGGCTGGCATGCGATGGAACCGCTGGCCCGCGCGCTGCGCCAGGAGGGGTTTTCCACCCTGAACATCCCCTACCCGTCCGGCCGCCTGCCGATCGCGGTGCTCGCCCAGCGGGTGCGTGAGGAAGTCGGCAAAGTCGCCGGCGGCCGGCCGGTGCATTTTGTCACCCACTCGCTGGGCGGCATCATCCTCAGGACCCTCCTCGCCGAGGGCGCGCCTTGGCAAACCGGCCGGATCGTGATGCTGGCGACGCCGAACCGCGGCAGCGAGATCGTCGACTGGGCAGCGGCCCATCCGCCGCTCCAGCGGGTGTTAGGCCCGGCCGGCGGAACCCTCGGCCGCGACGGCACCCCTAACAAAATTCCGCCGCTTCCGGCCGGGGTGGAGGCAGCGGTGATCATGGGCAACCGCAGTACGATTCCATTTTTCAGGAAACTGCTGGCGGGCGGGAATGACGGCATTGTGTCGGTCGAAAATGGCAGGATCGACGGCCTGCGCGGTTTCAGCGTGGTGCCGGCCGACCATACCTTCATCCAGATGCATCCGGAAACCCTCCGCCTAACCGCCCATTTCCTCAAAACCGGCGAGTGGCTCGGTTAGTTCTGCTGGATCTCGTTGAGCGATTTTTTCTGAAACTGCTCATCGCGCAGTTTTCTCAGATAATCGAGATACTTCTGTTGGGCGAGCAGGTCCGGATCGCTGGCGGCGGGCATCTGCTGGCCGTATTTTTTCCAAGGACCGTAGGGCACCTGGCCGTCCTCGACGAAGCGCCAGTGGACTTTTTGCCCGGAGCGCACGCCGAGATAATCGCGCACCGCCGGCGACAGGTCGATCCCGGCGGCGCCGTTCTGTTTGGTTTTCGGCGGCTTGGTGCCGAAGACGAATTCCCAGTCGTCCGTCACCCACGGCCCGCAGTCTTCCCACTGCGCGTAACAACTGCGGTTGCCGACATAAATCTGGAGCCAGCGTCCTTTGCAAACGGTTTTCCCCGGCGCCGGACGCATCCGGTTGAACCACGGGATGACCCGCGAGGCCTCCGGTTTGTGGGCCGCCCAGCCGAGCACGTCATTGTAAGGCAGCGCGATGTAAAACGGGTTCAACTGCGGCACGAACGACTTGGGCCGGAACTCGCCGGTGGTGTGGTTCGCAATCCGGTTGGCGGGATCCGGGTCGTCGTAGCCGCCGAAATTGGTCGCCCATTTTTGATCCCATGACGACTTGGTGTTAGGCGTCGGGTTGCGCGCGGACGGCTGCTCGCCGATCCAGAAAATCGTGCAGGTCACATGGGTCTTCCACGGATGCAGCACCCGCCCCGCCTGCGCCACCGGACGCGCCGGAACCTGCGGGCGGGCCCCGGTGGGCACCACCACCCGCGGCGTCGCCGTCCCCTGCCCCGCCGCGCCCATCACCCCGGCGAGTAACGCCGGAATGACCATGCTCAAAACAGATGTGGTTGGGAAGAGACGGAACATTTCAAGCGGACGCACGCCAGCGGTGCGGCAGAGTGGGGTAAATCCGCCATCCACCGCAAGCCAAAGGTGCCCGACCGGAAACCCCGGTTAGAAATAGGCGTTCAGCACGTATTGCAGCAACATCCTCTGACTGGTGAAAAACGCGCCGTTCAAGGCGATCGCATGACGCATCACGTCGATGAATCCCTCGCGGTTGTCGTAAAACATCGGGATCACCACCGACTCCATTTTTTCGTAGAGCGAGGCCGCATCCAGCGCCGTCATCCGGTCGAGATCCTTGGGCCGCGCGGTCTCGCCGATCGCCCATCCGGTGACGCCCTCGATGCAGCCTTCGATCCACCAACCATCCAGGATGCTCAGGCTGGGCACCCCGTTCATCGCCGCCTTCATGCCGCTGGTGCCGGAGGCCTCCTTGGGCGGCAGCGGGGTGTTGAGCCAGACGTCCACCCCGGCGGTCATCAGGCCGCCGAGCTCCCAGTCATAGTTGGTTAGATAGGCGATCCGAACCTGCCCCTTGAGCGCGTCGATCGCCTTGAAAATCGCGCGGATGGTTTCCACGCCGGCGGGGTCGCCCGGATGCGCCTTGCCTGCGAACACCAATTGCACGCCACCCGCCAAACGGGCCAGCGACTTGAGCCGCCCGAGGTCGTGAAACAACAGATCCGCGCGCTTGTAATCGGCGATCCGCCGGGCAAACCCGAGGGTCAGCACGTTGGCCTCCATGCCGACGCCGGTCTCGTGGTTCACCCGCTCCAGCAGCGCGGCCTTCGCTTCGGCG
>JBIPND010000618.1:0-2957 GCA_044374015.1 Luteolibacter sp.
GTTCGCCAGATTTTCCGCCACGCGCCGCTATCTGATAAATAAAGCTGCCGGGTCCAGGAGCGTCCACATACGTCGTGGAGGCAGATGTTTCTCCGATGAGTTCCGGCTCACCTCCGATGGCGGAGCGTCGGATTTCAAACACCGTGTCCGGCGCATCCTGCTTCAGCGACCGCCAGGAGAGGAATACCCGGTGCCCGTCCTGCGGAACGGCCACTAAGGCGCGGGCGGTGAGATTGAGGCCGCCTTGGACTTCGGCCGCGGTGATAGATGTTACAAACAGCAGGGAGGCGAGGGCGGTGTGCTTCATGTTGGATTGAATTCATGCGGATTGCAGCGACTTGAGGCGGGTGAACGCGCCGCCTCTGGCCATGAGTTCCTGTTGGGTTCCGATTTCCACGGCAGCGCCATTCTGCATCACAACGACGAGGTCCGCCTGGCGGATCGTCGAGAGCCGGTGGGCAACGATGAAGGTGGTGCGGTGGCGGACGAGGTTTTCAATGGCGATCTGGACCTCGCGCTCGGATACCACGTCCAGTGCGCTGGTCGCCTCGTCCAGGATGATGACTTTCGGATTGCGGATGATGGCGCGGGCGATGGCGAGACGCTGGCGCTGACCGCCGGAGAGCTTGAGTCCGTTTTCACCCACAAGCGTGTCGAGACCGTCCGGCAACCCTTCCACCACTTCGGTCAGATTCGCCGCCTCGATGGCACGGTCCACTTCTTCGTCCGAATAGTTGCTAAGGCCATAGGTGAGGTTTTCGCGAAGCGTTCCAGAAAAAAGAATGGTCTGCTGGGGAACCATCGCGATGTGGCGGCGCCAGGTGCGCATGTCGATGGACTGCATGGGTTTTCCATCCAGATGGATCGCGCCGGAATCCGGGCGCAGGAAGCCAATGGTAAGTTGCATCAGCGTGCTCTTGCCGGATCCCGAGGCTCCGACAAATGCGACGCATTGGCCTGGTTTCACCTCCAACGAAAAATCGCGGACGGCAGCTTGCAGTGCGGTCGGATAGGTGAAGGAGACCGAGCGGAAGTCAATCGCGCCGTGAACGGCATGCACCGGCTCCTTGCCTTCGTTTTCTTCAAGGTCGGGGCATTCGAGGACCTCGCCGATTGAACGGATGGATGCGAATCCCTTGGAAATCTGCGGGATCATCCCGAGGATTCCCTGGACCGAGTTGACAACCATCTGGAAGAGCGCCGCGTAGAGGGCAATTTTATCCAGACCGATTTTTTTTTCCAATACGAGCCAGGTGACTCCCGCGACGACGGCGACGATGGAGATCATGAAAACGACGAAGGCACAGGCTCCGAACAGCGCGTTGATGAGATCCACTTTCTGGCCCTTTTCCCTAACGCTTTCGAGGCGATGGCCCACCTCGCGCATTTCTGTTTCCTCCAGTCCGTGGGCGCGGGTGACTGGGACCATGTCGATCATTTCCAGGAGCCGTTGCGACATTGATTCCACATCGGACCGCAGCGCATCATTGCGCTTGCCCATCGATTCACGGAACAGGTAGATCATGGTGACCGCAATCGGAGTGGCGATCAGGAACCCGAGCGCGACGAGGGGATCTTTCCAAAGCGTGTAGCCGAAGGCGAAGATAAGGCCGATCACGGCTCCCATGGCATGGATGTAATAGAGTTCGCCGAGTTGAACGAGCTGTTCCACATCGCGCAATACCTTGGACTGAAGGCGGCCGCGTTCCCTTTCGCTGTGGAAACGCATCGAAAGATGCTGGAGCCGGCGGACCAGTGCTGCGCGAATGCGCAACTCCATCCCGCGGATGATCCGGCTGGACCCCTTGATGAACCACATGTGGAGCGGGATATTCGCCAGTGAACAAATCAGGTAGGCCCCATAGACCATGAGGAGATGCCGCCAGGCGTTGTCGGGCCGCTCGCCGGCCACGCGGATCGATTCCGCGATGATCAGTGGAAGAAACAACTGGGGTGACATTTTCAGCGCATAAAGCGCCATTTGCCATAACTGCCTGAGCGTACCCGCGCCCATCAACTGATAGAACGTCCTGATGGGGTGTTTGCTGAGGTATCGCTTTTCGAGGTCGGCCGTGTAGGGTGCCATGATGATCGGATTGTGTCAGTCCACCTCGTCGACGGAAAGCCTGAGGAATCCGGCATCGAGCGCTGCCCCCGAGAGGGTCGTCACGATTCCATCCGGATGTTCGGTGGAGAAGGATTCGGTGAGGGAATAGGTTTCAGGAAAAAGATTGGTCATGGATGCATCACCCGGAGAAGCGGTTGCGAGGTTGGTCCAGGAGTTGAGTGAAGTGGTGCCTTGCAGGGTGTAACTGGCGTTGGCTCGATTCGGGTAGCGGACGAATGTGAAGGTGAATTGACCGGTGGCCGGATCGACTTGAAACGATTGGGTGGCATGGTGGCCTGCGTCGAGATCCAATGCGTATTGCAGGCCGACGGGCAGTCCTGAGCCTGATGGGTTTTCGCCGAACTCCACATTGATTGGAATGCCTACAAAAGCCTTCCATTCATCAAGTGTGGTGAGTTGGTTTTCCGGATTCGTTGGCACCTCTGGCAGCGTTTCCGCAGGGCCGAGGCCGGCAGGCACGGTGAGGCCGGTTTTCTGGATGACAAACTTGTCCAGCTTGGTGTTTGCCTCGCGGTAGGTGATCTCGAACACATAACTTCCCGGCAGGAGTCCGAAGAGTTCCTGCCCTGTCGCTGCTGCGTCCGAGTTGCTGGCCCACGGTTCCCAGTCCCAGGTTCCCGGAGCGCCAAAGCCTTGCCACCAGCGACGCCATGGCGATGGGCTGCCAGCTGGACCGGTGATCCGCCAGAACAGCGAGTCCCCAAGGCCGGCACCCAGGACATCGGCCCGCACGAAGAGTTGATAGTCACCACCAGTGACAATGGTGATGGGATAACGCACCATCCTCGCCGGATCCTCGCTGGTGGGCGCTGTGCCGGCTTGGTTAGAT
>JBIPND010000620.1:0-2948 GCA_044374015.1 Luteolibacter sp.
CAGCGACCGGACCGCCTGCACGGTTGTCCGCGTCAGTCCCAGCGGCAAGACGCTCTATCTGCAAGCCGACGTCGCCACCCTTGACTGCTGGAAACCCGAGTTCGTCGCCGGTGGGTTCGGCGGGCATTGCGTGAACAACACCGAGCAAACCTACAAATACTCGCCCGATCCTGACGGACCGGTTCACCGCGCCAGCCGCCGCAAGGACGGATGGTTCCGCACGACCAACGGCGAGCCGGTTATTCCCGGCCGCCGCCAATTCCACGACTACAACTTCTGATGAAGGTCGCAGTCGAAAAATACCGCAAACCCGATGGCTACGCCACGCGCTACTGGTCGGTGATCGTTGATGGCGAACTACTCGCCGTCACCCTCTACCGCAAGGGCGCGGAGGCCGTCGCCAGGGCCATCACCACCCCCATCCCACAATCCTATGTCACGCTCCTTGAAGATTCTCCCAACACCGCCACCATGCCCCACGAGCCCACCGCTGGCGTGGCGACCTACCGGACCCGATGACCTGTGCGGCCCCGCGGCCACCGTCGCACGCCGACTCGTCGCCAAAGCACGCAAACTGCATGATGACCCGTGCGTGCCGGTGAAAATCCTGCTCTACGGCCCGCCCGGTGTCGGCAAGACGAGCATCGCCGACATGGTGGCCGACGTCCTATCCGGTATCCGTTTCGCCGTCGAGGAATTCAACGGCAAGCTCGTCACTGTCGAAACCGTGAAACAATGGATGGGCACGCTGGGCGCCTTCTCGCTCTTCGGGGTCTATTCCGTGAAGATCATCAACGAAATGGACCGCTGCACGCGGGATGCACAGGATCTGCTCCTGAGTTACCTCGACCGACTGCCACCAGGGCGTGCGGTGATCGGCACCAGCAACCTGCAAATCGACCTCCTTACCGAGCGGTTCCAGACGCGCTTCCAGTCGATCAAGCTGGCCGCCCCATCCACCGAGGACATTGCCACAATGCTCCGCCGCCACTGGCCGGTGGATCAGGCCACGGCTCTTCGGATCGCGGTCGGCAGCGGTGGATGTGTGCGTGCCGCACTCGCCGATCTGGAATCCTGGCTGGATGCGGAGGGACTGTCATGAGTCAGCCCGGTATCATCCAGCCACGACAGCCGATCATCCTGCTTGATCTCAATTACACGCTGGTGGCCAACAATTCAGCACGCGGCACCACACCCGAACGTATGGAGAAGCGATTGGCACATGAACAATATCGCCAGTGGCTGGTTGAACTCGTTCGACCCCACACCGTTGTTCTCATGACCGCCCGCCCGATCACTTGGATGGGAAAAACGCTGGATCGCATCGAGGAGCAGACCGGATGGCGTCCGCAGGAAGCGTGCTTCGCTCCGAAGGGTTGGTGGAATCCCCCGGCAATCAAAGAGCATTTACTCAAGCAGCATGTTTTCCCATTCCACGGCGAGTACGCCCACTACCTCGCGATTGAAAGCAACCCACGGAGCCGCGAGATGTATGCCAAATTCGGCATCCCGTGCTTTTGGGTGACGGAAGAGGGCACCTGCCTGACCGCGCTCACGATCGCATTCTCAAAGTAGCACGCACCCTCGCCAATTTATCAGACTCCCCAGACATCCGCCCGACCGACGGTGGAGGCGATCCAATACCGGTCCTGGATCGGAAGCTTTTTAGTTGAAATTTCTGTCGTTGTTGAGATTCATGGTTTTGAGCAATTCTCCGCCTCAGGTTTTCCCGGGCGAATGCAAATGGCATGCGTCTTCTCTCGTCTAAATTTCCGCTTTTCGTGTTCGAAGCGCTCGGCTCCCTGGCATGCGGCTTTTACGGGAATTACGTGTTCTTCCTGTTCCGCGACCGGCATGGTTTCGGAAACCTCGGCAATCTCGGCGTCGCGGCTTTGATGGGCATGGTGATCGCGCTTGCTTCCTGGCAGGGCGGGAAATCCGCCCAACGCAATGGATGCATCCGAACGATGGTTTCAGGACTGTTGGGGATGATTGTGGCGCTGACTTTCGGGGCGTTTTTTTCCCAACTGCCGGTGCAATTCGCCGTGCTGATTCTCTGGACGGCCTCGCAGTTCATGGTGTGGCCTGCCCTTGAGGCTTTGGTAACGGAGGGCGCAAGCGGCAGCGCCCGGGCGCATCTCGTGGGGATTTACAGCGTGGTGTGGGCGGCGTGCTCGGCGCTGTCGTATTTTTTCGGCGGCGGCCTGTTTGAGTGGCTCGGCAGCGGCAGCATTTTCTGGCTGCCCCCGGGATTGCACCTGTTGCAACTCGCGGTCCTGTGGGGCTGGGCACGCCGACAGTGGGATACGCCGGCAGCGCCAGCACTACAGCCACTGCCGGACGCAGAGCCGCTTTCTCTGAAACTCGGACGCGATCCGCGATCCTTCCAGCGGATGGCATGGCTGGCGAATCCCTTTGCCTGCGTCGCGGCATTCACCTTGCTGGCGATGATTCCGGAGCTTGCCCGGAGGATGGGCTTGAGCACCACAATGGCCGGCTTGTTCTGCTCGATCTGGTTTTTCGCCCGGCTGGCGGCATTCGTCGTGATGTGGAAATGGCCGGGCTGGCACTATCGGTTCCGGTGGCTTCTGGGTGGCTACCTGCTCCTGATCATGGGCTTCGCCAGCGTACTCACTGCCGATGGTTTGTTGTGGCTCGGGGTGGGGCAAGTGGCGTTCGGCCTGGCGGTGGGGCTGCTTTATTATGCGTCGCTTTTTTATTCGATGGACGTGGGTGAAGCGCGTGCCGAGCAGGGTGGAATCCACGAGGCGATGATGGGAGCTGGAAACTTCGTCGGTCCGGGCGTGGCTGTGTTGAGCCTGATGATCGCCCCACAATATCCTCAAGGCGGAGTCTGGGCTGTTAGCGGGCTGTTGGCGGTAGGATTGGCGGGATTGCTGGGAATTCGCTTCCGTTCGGAAAACATCCATGCAAATTCAAAAGACAAT
>JBIPND010000621.1:0-2944 GCA_044374015.1 Luteolibacter sp.
TCCGTTGGGAATTTGGGAAAGAAGAGCTGACCGCAGAGGCGCAGAGGCCGCGGAGGGACGCGGAGAATTGAAGGAGTGTGGTTGAGGGCGGAATTGAGATGCGCCGCTTCTGACTTTGGGCTTCTGGCTTCTGGCTTCTGGCTTCTGGCTTCTGGCTTCTGGCTTCTGGCTTCTGGCTTCTGGCTTCTGGCTTCTGGCTTCTGGCTTCTGATGCTGGGCTTGGCGGTTGGAAACCGCCGCCACGGGGTGGCACGCTGCCGCCCTTGGTCGGACCTGGCGGGGGGCCGGGAGACCAGGGTGGGAATTACGCGATTGACGGGATTCAATCAGTTAGGAATCGGGGTGTCATGGGGAAAGTTGGTTTTCAGGGAGATTTGTCCGGCGGACGAGGCGATGATCTTTCCAAATGATTTCTGATTTCTGATTTTGGCATGGCGGTTGGAAACCGCCGCCACGCGTGAGAGAACTGTCTGAAATCCCTGCGGCCGCCTCTGGCACCCTGACCGTGTGTCCGCAGCCCCGCACCCCGACTTGGCAGAAAGTGCGGCGAGGCGTGCTTCCACCGTTGACGGGAATTTCTCTGGGAGTATCCACGGGGCATGCCAAATCCATGGACAGGAACCGGGAATCCATACACCCGCACGGAAGTGATTGAACGTTTCAACGACACGCTCTCGAAAGGCCAGGCGATCATCGCCGCCGGGGCCGGCTCGGGGATCAGCGCGAAATTCATCGAAAAGGGCGGTGCGGATCTGATCATCATTTATAACTCCGGCCGCTTTCGCATGATGGGCCATGGCTCGACCGCCGGCCTGATGGCCTACGGCGATGCCAACGCGATCGCCATGGAAATCGGCGAATACGAGGTGCTGCCGGTGGTGAATGAAATCCCGGTGATCTGCGGCGTGCACGCCACCGACCCGCGCCGCCGGATGTGGCACTGGCTGGGCAAGGTGAAGGACATGGGCTTTTCCGGGGTGAACAATTTCCCCACCCACACCATCATCGACGGGCACTTCCGCGGGGTGCTGGAGGAAACCGGGATGAGCGTGAAGAAGGAGTTTGAAATGATCGCTCTCGCCCGGAAGATGGACCTGTTTTCCATCGTCTATGTCGGCTCGCCGGAAGAAGCCGTCGAAATGGCGAAGTGCGGCGCGGACGCGATCATCGCCCACGTCGGCACCACCGTCGGCGGCTCGATCGGTGTGACCAACGCGGTCGTCAGCTGGGAGGAAACCATCAAGCGCACTCAGGAAATCATCGATGCGGCGAAAACCGTGCGCGATGACATTTTCTATCTCTGCCACGGCGGCCCGATCAACACGCCCGAGGATGCGGACCGCGTGATCAGCGCGACCGATTGCGTGGGGTTTGTCGGCGCGTCGAGCTTGGAGCGGATGGGTGTGGAAGAATCGCTGACCCATCTAACGCGGCAGTTCAAATCCATTTCGGTGAAGCGGAAAAACTAACGATCACACGCTCATGGCCATCATCGCGGTTCTCGGCACGCTGGATTCGAAAGGTGAGGAGCACGCGTTCGTCGCGGACCTGATCCGGGCGCGCGGGCACAAGACACTGCTCATTGACGTCGGCACCGGCGCTCCGCCCACCATCACGCCGCATTTCACCCGCGAGCAGGTGGCGGCGTCCGCCGGGCTTGATCTGACGGAGTTGCTGGCGCGCCAGGATCGGGGCGAGTGCGTGGTGGCGATGAGTCAGGCGGCTCCGGTTTTCCTGGCCAAGCTCGCGGCGGTGCAGGACATCGACGGGGTGATCTCGCTGGGCGGCGGCGGCGGCACGGCGATCGCCACCGCGGCGATGCGCGCGCTGCCGCTGGGTTTTCCCAAGCTGATGGTATCCACGCTGGCGGCGGGAAACACCGCGCATTATCTCGGCACCAAGGACATCGTGATGATGCCGAGCATCGCCGACGTCGCCGGGCTGAACCGGCTGTCGCGGGTGATTTTCTCCCGCGCCGCCGGAGCGATTTGCGGGATGGTGGAGGCGAAAATCGAGGTGGACGGAACGCGTCCGTTAGTCGTGGCCAGCATGTTTGGCAACACCACGGCCTGCGTCACGGAAGCGAAGCGCATCCTTGAGGATGCTGGCTACGAAGTGCTGGTTTTCGCCGCCACCGGCGCGGGCGGGCGCTCGATGGAAGCGCTGATCGAGAGTGGGATGGTCGCCGGAGTGCTCGATCTAACGACCACCGAGTGGGCGGACGAACTCGTCGGCGGCGTGTTGACCGCCGGTCCGGAGCGGATGGACGCCGCCGCCAAGGCGCGGGTGCCGGTGGTGGTCGCACCTGGCTGCCTCGACATGGTAAACTTCGGCGAGCGCGCCTCGGTTCCCGGGAAATTCGCGGGGCGGAATTTCTACATCCACAATCCGCAGGTCACGTTGATGCGGACCACGGCGGCTGAGTGCGCCGAACTCGGGCGGATCCTCGCGGAAAAGGTGAACCAATCCCCCTCCCCCGCCGCGATCCTGATTCCGACCCGGGCGATCAGCGTGATCAGCGCCGAGGGCCAGCCGTTTCATGATCCTGCGGCGGATGAAGCATTGTTCGGCGCGATCCGCGGGCACTCCAAAGTTCCGGTAGAAAGCCACCATCAGGAAATCAACGACCCCACGTTCGCGCGAGCGTGTGCGGAAAAGCTGCTGGAGCTGATGTATCGGTGATCCCAAATGGGAAGATGGTAACCAACCATTTCAGGGACTGAACTTATCCCCAAGAACCGGGAGGTAAGCTGACCATACTCCGGCGAGCTAGCAAAACCTCTCCCAAGCGTCGAGAATGCGGGCGTGAGCATTCAGGATTTCATCCTCCAACGATGCAATGCCCAGCACCCGTTTCCGGCCATCCGATTTGTCAATATATCGTCTGCGCGACGGTTTTGCCCGGTAGCTTCCCCGGTGGATCCGGCCATGGAGGTCTGTCAAA
>JBIPND010000055.1:0-9855 GCA_044374015.1 Luteolibacter sp.
AGCCTGCCAACCCTAGATCCAGTCATCAGCAATCTCTATGAGGGAAAGACCTCTGGACCGCAGCAGCGACTCAAGCTGCTTCTCGATGCACACGCTGCTGGCATCAACACCTACGTCGCTGTCGCTCCGGTGTTCCCAGAGTGCGGCTATCAGGGGATGCTGGATGTGTTCAATGCCGTCAAGGCGGCCAACCCGCGCACGATCTTCATGGAACCCGTGAACATCCGCCTCGGCATCGCAGAGCGCATCCGAGTGGAAGCGGTGAAGCTTGGTCGGGAAATCGACATGACCCCCTACACCGATTCCATTGCTTGGTCTGGATACGCCATAAAGGCTCTCCGTGATGCGGAGCGTGCTGCTGCTGAAGCCGGTGTTCTGGATCGCCTGCACCTCTGGCCCGATCATGAGGCGCTTGGCAGTCAAGCGGTGCTGGGGCGTCAGGTGGACCCGCATGCCTATCTCAAGTGGCTCAACAGCTACTGGAACCGCATCAGCGAGTGGCCGGTGTAACGCGGCTGTGTCAAATCCGTAACGCGTTGGGTTTTTGGATCTGCATGCCATGATCGTGGTAAACATAGCGAGCGTCTCGGGCAGCACTCCGCAGGGCGAAGCCCGGAGGAGTGCTGCCCCCTCGGCGGTGGGCGAAGCCCCCGCCGTCTGGGCATCATCAGGGCGCAAGGTGGGCACAGGCGCTTCTCCCGGGCCGCCGCGAAGCAAGGCCCGGGAGAAGCGCCGAAGTCCCACCCGAAGGGGCGCGAAGCGCCCTTGCCCCTGATGATGCGCCGACAACCACCTGAATTCAAAAGCTGAAGCCGTCCTCTAGATGAACATGAACTCGCACCCAACCGAATCCGACACATCCGCTAGTCACGACTCCCGAACAGCCAAACCAATCACCTCAACAATCAGATAATCCTATGCAAACGCACTCATCAACAATCTCCCATATCACAACGAACTGCCCGGCACCATTGATGCATGGTTTTTACGCCATGCAGGCGCTCTCTTCCTGCACCAGCACACCCAACATCACCCGGTATCACCGACAACCTGAACCTGCGTTAAAGTGGATGAAGGCGATGTCGAAAAAGAAGCTCTACGATGGCTTCGTGATGGGCTTCTTTGAATGCCCCTGGGAGGTGTTCAACAGCAATGGCAAGAAGATCGGAACGCGCACGTCAATCACCCCGGATTCCGGGGCAATGAGGGAATCTTTAGTGCCCGTGGTCCTGGACTACCCGGCGTTTGAACAATCGGCAAAAGCCGTCCTTGGCGATTCAGTCCGCTGTATCACATTTGCTCAGCATCACGCTTACGCGTCATCGGTAGGCCACTCGAACATGGTCGCTATCGCACTCCTCATGGTGATGGGGGCCTCCAACAAGGACCTAGAGCACGTCTACTCCGTCGACAGTATCGCAAGTGGCTGCCGGGTCCAAGGCTGGTTCATGGATACCTCCGCGGTGAGCGAGCCGCTGATGGACAAGTATCTGGACCTCTACAAATGGCTATCCAAGTGCTGGCCAATCGACAGTGACCATCACCTCAAAGTGCTGTCTTACCGCATGGCCACACTGTGGCCCAAGAAGGTTCTAGGCCTCCTCGTGGCAGTACATGAGCACCTCGGCGAGGACATAAGTCTTGTCGCAAAGCGCGTCCATGATGCACCTGTTGAAAATCTAATCATGTTCACTACCAAAATGCTGGAGGGGCTTGAATCAGCGATGGTGATCACCGGTCCGCAAAACATCGAGCTGTTCGACTTCGATGCCCTCGTGATGCATGCCAAGCGTATCGCAGCGCTGTATCGCGAAACGTTCCTGCAGTGACCGGTTGCTCCCTCTGCCGCCATGGCATCCCGCCCTAGAGAAAAGCCATGACGGTGGCATCGGATTACTCTCGCCGCAACGGCCTCGCCAACTTTGAATGCTGTCCATGAAACACGTCGTCATCACCGGAGCGTCCCGGGGCCTTGGGCGGGCGATGGCCATCGACTTCGCCGCCGCTGGCTGGAGTGTGAGCGGATGCGGCACCGACCTTGCGGCGCTCCAGTCGCTCGCTGACGAGCTTGGCCCTCATCATCACCTGCAAGCCTGCGATGTCACGGACCCTGCCGCCGTGGAGGAGTTCGCCACCACCGTCACCAAACGCTTCGGGGCACCCGACCTGCTGCTCAACAACGCCGCGACTATCAACCCTAACAAACCGCTGTGGGAAGTGACCGCTGACGAGTTTGGACGCGTGATTGATGTAAACCTCAAGGGCGTCCACCTCATCATCCGGTCTTTCGTCCCCGGCATGATCGCGCGCGGCACCGGCGTCGTGGTGAATTTCTCATCCGGCTGGGGTCGCCGCACGTCGCCGGAGGTTGCGCCGTATTGCGCCACCAAGTGGGGCATCGAAGGACTGACCGCCGCGCTGGCGCAGGAGTTGCCTATCGGACTGGCTGCAGTAGCACTCAACCCGGGCATCATCGACACGCGGATGCTGCGGTCCTGCTTTGGCGAAGAGGCCGGCAGTTACCCGACGCCAGAGGAATGGGCGAAGGTGGCCGTTCCATTTCTGACATCCCTCAGCGCGCGCCATAACGGCATGGCACTCACGGTTCCCGGGATGTGACCCGCACCTATACCCACCACCCAACATGCCGAAGTTTCCCGCCCGCGTCCACCCGATCCTTGCTCGCAAGGCCAACACGGCTGTGATCATCCGCCGCGGCCCGTCCAAATCCGTTTGCACGATGTTGTGGGACCGGCGGAACGATACATTCAAGCTCGGGCAATGGCTACGTGGCAGGATCTACGAGCGGCGCTGCGACCTGTCACCGGACGGTAAACATTTCATCTACTTCGCGATGAACGGAAAGTGGGACGGCCCGGTGAAGGGATCATGGACGGCCATTTCCCGTGCGCCTTACCTCAAGGCGCTGGCGCTGTGGCCATGGGGCGATTGCTGGAATGGTGGCGGGCTGTTCCTGACGGACAGCCGGTTCTGGCGAAACGCAGGCTATCACGCTGACGAACCCGACACGGTGGGCAGGCTGCGCAAGAAGCTCGTGGAGGAACCGGGCTATCCGTTCGAGGAAGATTACGGCGGCGAATGCCCCGGTGTGTATTACCACCGGCTCCAGCGCGATGGTTGGACGCTCGTGCGCCGTGAGTCACCCTCACCGGAGGAGCGCATCGTCGTGTTTGAAAAACCGTTGCCGAAAGGCTGGGTGCTGGCGAAAGCGGCGCATGCGTCCATCGATCACCCCGTGGGCAGTGGCTGCTACTACGACACCCACCGCCTCATCCACCCGGAGAGCGGAGAGGTGGTGGATCATCCCGAGTGGGAATGGGCCGACCTCGACCGGAAGCGCTTGGTGTGGGTGACCAGGGGCGTGCTCTACACTGCGAAGATCCACGGGAAGGGGCTGGGCGACGTGAAAGCGCTGCACGATTTCAACGACATGGCGTTCGAGGCGATTGCGTCTCCATACTGAGAGCGGCTGTGAGCGGAAGGATGGCAGGAAGACGTCATGATTATCGGTGATGGATAGCGCCTATTGATTACGCGCGCGAGCCGACCATCTCAGAATAGCTCTCCTTGCCGCGACCCGTCACCCGGTCGTTTCGTCAACGGACTCGCACACGACTCCATCACCAACAGCCCGGCGAATGGCAGGAAATCCCAGTTGCCGTCCCCGGCGAGAAACTCCACCATCTCCTCCGGCCGCAGCAGTGCCGGCATGCGATCGTGGATCGGCGACATCATCGGCGATGCCGCGGTGGTGACCATTGAGTAACACGGACCGAGTTCCGGGTTCTCCTCCCAGATCCCGGCGGACCAGAGGAAGTCGTCATCCGGGTCGTGAAACTCGTGGGCTTGTTTTCTCCCTGTCCTACCGCCGACACCCGGCCCCCACTCGTAGAAGAGGGTCATCGGGATCACGCGGCGTTCGTGAAACGCTTCCTTCCACATCCCGCCTTCCAGCTTGTCGGAGCGCGCGTTGTTGATCGCCGGGTTGAATTCCCGGAAGAACCCCCAGCGCATCAACTCCACCCGGCCGTCGCCGCGCACCACGACGCCGGGATCGGACTTGCGGACTAGGGCTGAGGCCAGCTTGGCCGTCGCCTCACTGACGCGCTGCGCCAAGCACTGGGCACCACGTTTTGGCCTGACGATGTAGGTGTTGCACACGAGACCAATTTGGCAGTGCCAGAGCGTCAGGCAACGGGAATCCGGTCAGCTACTGATGCCCTGAATACAGTTCATGCGAACACTTTCCGATTGACCCGCCAACCGCCCGGGTGCATCCATACCCGCCGTGTCCAAGCCGCTCCCCGCCCTGTTCGTCGATTGCGATTCCTACTTCGCGTCGGTAGAGCAACACTTGGATCCGGCGTTGCGTGGCAGGCCGGTCGGTGTGGCTCCGGTGATGGCGGAAAGCTCATGCTGCATCGCCGCCAGCTACGAGGCCAAGGCCTTCGGAGTGAAGACCGGCACGCGCATCAGCGACGCCCGCATCATGTGCCCCGGTATCGTCATCGTGGAATCCAAGCCGCCAGAATACATCCGCTACCACCACCAGATCATTGCGGCCGTCGAGGACTGCATCCACGTCGAGGCTGTGCTGTCCATCGACGAGATGTGGGCCTGGCTGCCTTACAACCTGCGCGAACCCGCCACCGTTGAGGCTATCGGCCGCCGCATCAAGGAAACCGTGGCCCGCGACGTTTCGCCGGTCATCAAGGTAAGCGTAGGTGCCGGGCCGAACCGTTACCTGGCCAAGACCGCCAGCAAGATGAAGAAGCCGGACGGGTTGTTCATCATCGAGCATGACGATTTGCCCGAGGTATTGCACCCGCTGAAGCTGCGCGACCTCAACGGCATCGCCCGCAGCATGGAGACGCGCTTGAACGCCGCCGGCATCTACACCGTCCCGGAACTGTGCGCGGCCTCCAAGCCCATGCTGCACCGTGTGTGGGGCGGTGTGCTGGGTGATCGTCTCTGGCACCTGCTGCGCGGTGACGAAATTCCGGATCTGGTATCGGCCCGGAAAACCATCGGCCACAGCCATGTGCTGCCGCCGGAATGCCGCCACCCGGACAAGGCATGGCCGATACTCTGCAAGCTGCTGCACAAGGCGTGCGAACGTCTGCGCTCCCACGGCCTGCTCGCCGGGTCGCTCACCATGCAGGTGGCGTTTCTGCGCGGTGTGTCCTGGGCGGCTGAAGCGCGGACGGAGAAAACCGACTCCACGCTGCTCTTCGTGCGGTTGCTCGACCGCCTGTGGCGCGACCGGCCCGAACCGCGCTGCCAACTGCTGCAAGTCGGCGTGGTGCTCACCCGGTTTTGCGAGAGGTCCAATCACACGCCCTCGTTGTTTCAGACGGTCGCCGACACCATGGCCTCGTTCGACACGGACAAGCAGCGGCGCTTGGACGAGACCATCGACAAGCTGCGCGCCCGCTACGGTCGCAAGGTCGTGTATTTCGGCAACGTCCAAGAGAGCCGCGATACCGCACCCATGCGGATTTCGTTCACCCACATCCCGGATCTGAAGTTGGAGCAGGATTGAGAAAGCACCTCGTCCAACTTGCCCGGCAACCCGAACCACCGTTACAACGTCCGTCCACCCATGCAGCGTCGCCTTCATATCCAGCCAGTCTGGACACATACCAAAAAACCCGCCCGGAAGCGCGTGAGGAGTCGGGCGATGTATGCGTTGATGGCAGTCGTTGTGATCGCGTGCGGCCTACTGTGGCGTTCCGGTATCATCCCGCTGCCCCAATGGTTGTCGAACAACGGTGGCGATGCGTTGTGGGCGTTGATGGTGTTCGTGGGCTTCGGGTTCCTGTTCCCACGCGCATCGACGTTGGTCGTCGCCCTCGTGGCACTCACCTTCGCGTGGGGCGTTGAGTTTTCGCAGCTTTACCACGCGCCGTGGATTGATGCGGTCCGTTCTACGATCCCGGGAAGGCTGGTGTTGGGCACCACCTTCGCTTGGCCGGATCTTCCAGCCTACGCCGTGGGGATTGCTTTTGGTGCGTGGGTTGAGTGGAGATGGCGGGATTGAGCGCCGATGGGCACAACGCATCGTCAACCACAGGGCCGTTGTCAGCGCACTCCTCGCCGCCGCCGACCGCATTCCGGAGACGTGGGGCGGTGGGCTCGCCGCAATCAACCGCCATTCACCAGCCCCACCTTGCTCTTCACCCCCATCCGCTTGATCCTCAGCTCTTCCTTGCTCGCCTCGGAGCGGCTGCCGATTTCTTTTTGATAGACGATCTCAAGCGGCAGCCGCCCGCGCAGATATTTTGCCGCCTTCGGCCCTTGCGTAACGTGCTCCCCGAAACGCCTCTCCACATCGGTTGCGATCCCGGTGTAGAGCGAGCCGTCGCCACAGCGAATGATATAAACCGACCAACAGGATTCACTCATGAACCGGGCGATTCGAAAGCTGCTCCACTTGCTGGATCAGTTGTTGGACTTCGGGGGCGAAAGGCATGTGGAAAAGCGAGAGTTGGACTGGCCGGCGCGTTGACGATGACCGCCACACGAAGCTGGCAGCCCGCGCGATCACAGGCAAGCGCCGGGAGGTCGGATTTTCTGGCCAAACTTTGCTGACCTTGGTTAGCTCGCCCGCGTGAAAAGAAACCGTTGGCAGGAGAATCCACAGGGGCTTGAACCCCTCGCCCGGCAGGCTCAGGACTACGCTCTCCACATGATGCGGACCACCGGCTTCGTGCCGCCGACGGTCATCGCCAATACCGACGAGGGATACGTCTTCTGCATGCCCAGCGAGTTGACGGATGACGCGGCCAAGGATCGTTTCGCGGAAGTCACCCGCCTGTTTGCGATTGCCCAACACGCCCGCTCTTTGGTCATGGTGGTGAAGGCGTGGGCCAGACTGCCCGACGCCAATGGCCATTTGGACACCGACACGCCGCCGTCCCAGGCCCCGGACCGCAAGGAAGTGGTCGTCCTCATGCTGGAAGACCATTCCCGCAACGCTACCGTCATGCTGCCCATCGGCCGTGATGAAGGCGGCACTTTCACCAGTTTCGGCGACCCCGGCCCCATGCAGTTTGGCGAATCGGCGGGGCGCTTCTCCGGCCTCATGCCACGAAACAAACCCAGCGTGCGCGAGGCGGCGCAGGCCAAGGCCACTCTGATGGCGCTCGGCATGAACATCGTCAACCGGGGCTTCGATCCCACTATGAACTGACCATGATCGACGAACACGACGCCATCATGGTCATTTTCAGCGAGCCACAGGTGCGCCACTGCAAAACCGCGCACTTCCTCAAAACTTTCGGCCCAGCCGCTCTGCCGGAAGGACCGGAACTCGCCGCGATGATGGGAAAATTCCAGTTTTTGGTCGAAGGCTGGGACGACGACCCGCAGGAACTCTACTCGATCCCCGAGGTGCGGAAATTTTACCAACACTTCCACCGCGTCTGGCCCTACTGGTTCTACTTCTGCGACCTCCGCACCGAAACATTGACGATGATGACGCTCTGCCTCATGCCGAACCTCAGCGGTTACAAGCGCCTCGGCGAACCCAACGCCGCCGTCGAATACGACCCGAAGGACCTGCTCGGCTTCATCATGAAAAACTGGGTGCCGCTCAACCTGATGATGGAACGCGCCGGGATGTCGGAGATGGATATTTTCAACCGTTCACGCGACGTCTTTCTCCACTACAAGCTGCCCTACGATCAGCCTCCGCCGGAGGAGTGAGGCTGTTGCCTGAACATCAACTCAAACCTCCTCCTCCAGAATCTGACCGTGCTCTTTGAGCCATGTCTTGGCCTTTTCTGTGGATGGGGCCTTGGCGCGGACGATGTTCCAGAATCGCGGTGTGTGGTTTGCTTCCATCAAGTGCGCCAGCTCATGCACGATCACGTAATCGATCACGAACATCGGCGCTTTGATCAGCCGCCAGTTGAAGTTCACGTTGTCTTTCACCGTGCAGGAACCCCAGCGGTAGCGGTTGTCCACGATCTTGACCTCGCCGAACTCGACGCCCAATTCATCGGCGTGTCGTTTCACCCTGGGGAGAATGGTTTCTACGGCGCGACTGACATACCATTCCTTTAACACTTTTCGCCGCTTCGCCTGCTGGGCTGTGGGGATGAGAAATCGGCGGGAAAACTCAACGCCGCCACTTTTCGTCTCGGCAATCTCGATGGGATAATCCCGGCCAAGATAGGGAACGGATTCCCCGTTCACCACTTCCTTGCCGGGTGCATGGGGGCGGTCTTGATACTTTTGAGGGTGATTTACTTTTTCGAACAGCCACTGCCGTTTGGAATCCACAACTCGGCGGATCTCGTCATCGGTTGCCGCCGCAGGCGCGTGGATGACAATGGACCGATCGCGCTCGACAGAGATCGTGAGCTTCTTGCGCCTGGGCGAACGGACAATCTGGTAGTTCAGCTCCATCAGTTGGCGTAGAGAATCGTGTCGTGGTTTTTCTCAGCGATCTCCATCAAGCGGCTAATGATGTGCTTCCGCTTATTGATGAGGCCGGGCATCTTCGCGAACTCCGGTTGCAGAATGGTCTTCTGTAGATCTGCGACCAGCTTGTTGCGGGCGGGTATGCTTTCCCAAAACCCAACAAGTTTCAGTTCCCGCTCGATCTCTCCATAGAGATGCTGTGTGAGAGCGACGAGCTTGCTGATCCGCTCCTCCTCCTTCATGCCGTAGAAAACCGGATCCGCCGTCATTCGGGAGGAGTCGTTTAGATCGGTATCCCCTTCAGCGACCTTAGAGTTTGCACCGGTGGGATCCTCTCCGAAAATTTCGGATCTCAAAAGATTGAAAATCGGCATCTGTTTTTTCCGATGCAGCCCATACGTCGGCTGTTTTGAGACATCAATGATGCGCTGGCGGAGTTTCTCCAACTCCTCGTAGATCTTCTTCCAGTTGTTGGCGAACTCCTCCAAAATTTTCCTCAATGCCTCGGCGAACGAGGACTGGAGTTCTGGATCGTCGTTCAGATTCACATCGAGGTGATGCCTGATCGCGTGTTCGATTTCCGCCGCCTTGGTCTTGGTGCGGGAGTGTTTTTTGACCTCCTTTTGGAAATCCTCATCCAGAATGGAAATCGGCTCCACTTTCACATGGATACCGCGGGATTCCAAGAACGCATCGGTGATTGTCCGCAGCTTGGGCGGGATGCCTTTCATACTCAGCCTGCCGTCCCGGAAATGCTTCGCCGCCATTTCGTTGATCGCCACCAGCGACTGATAATCGCCCATGTAGTTCAGGGCCTCCTTGGCGGGAAAGACGAGGTTCAGATTTTTGGTGAACTTCTTGAAAAGACTCATGAACTCGAAGCGCAGGTCCTCGTCATAAAACACATCGAAAAACGCATCGGCATCGTTCAGATCGGTGAGGCCGTGTTTTTTGAGCAAGGCGAGGACGGCGTCGTGGCTGGCCTTCAGTTCTCGCAGTTCCTCTTCCGGGAAACTCAGCACATCCACCACTTCCTTCTGTTCCCGCTCGTCGTAGTTATCGAGCGCCTTCTTCAGATGATGGCCAATGCCGACATAATCCACCACAAAGCCCTTTTCCTTGGAGTCCCCACCCACTCGATTCACCCGGGCGATGGCTTGTAGCAGTCCGTGCGCGACGATGATTTTGTCCAGATACATCACCTGCTCCACCGGGGCGTCGAATCCCGTCAGAAGCATGTTGTTCACGATCACGATACCGACGTCACCACTCACGCCTTCATCCTCTTTGCCGAAGGGCAGCTTGAAGCTCTTGATCGTGGACTCGTGCTTCGAGGTATTCGTGAAGGGCGTGAGGTGGAGTGCATCGTTGTGGTTGCCGGAAATCACCACGTCGCTTTGAAGTTTT
>JBIPND010000622.1:0-2941 GCA_044374015.1 Luteolibacter sp.
GCGTGCCACGGAGGCGCAATCGACCTACCCACCGGCAATCTGCTCTTCCCGTGACTTGTTACCGATAAGTAGGAGGTAGACCACGAACTCTTGGCAACCATCCAGATTCAATAGGGCATTGATGTCGTCATCAAAGAACCCGCCGATTGGCAATCCTCCCAAGTCTAAACCTTCCGCAGCGAGCAGCAGGTTCTGGGCAATGTGTCCAGCTTCGAGAAGCGCGAAGCGGTAGGCCCGCTGTCCATATTTGAAGCTGCTCCGCGGGAGAACCGCCGAGAGTGCGATGCAGAATCCAGCACTCTCTACCTCGGCGCTCAAGTTCGTGGCGGCAGATAAACGGGGGCGGAAATCCTCAGCCGCAAGTCGTTCCAAGCGATGCTTCTGAGTGTTGTAGAAATATGCCCCAGACGGAACTCCCGCTACGTTGAACACGAAGCAGAAGGTCTCGATGGGGTATAACCCACCACCTGAGGGGGCGGTTCGGAGGAGAAACTCGGCCCCGTCGTCGCTGGTCATGCGGCTGACAATGCCGTCACCTAGCAACAAGATGCGCGCCAGTTCGTCCATTTGCGTTGGAGTCGCGGAGAAATGGTGTGCGGAGCGCCGTTTCGTCAGAATATTTTCCAAGGATCTCGTCATGGGCGCTAACTCCGTAGGGAGGTCCACGTGCGGACAGCCAGGATAACTCCGAAACGGACGGGAAATGACTGTGCGAATGTGCGGAGAAGAGTTTACCGTGGCAATTTTTTGGAACAATTCCTCGTTGTTCGGCCCCAGTTTCGAGTTTTCATGGTAAACCTCCATCGGCGAAAATAATTCATCCGGTGTAGGTCTTCCAATATTGAGCGGATTTGATTTCATCAGAGCTTTGATATGGATGGTGATGGATCGCTCTAAGGATACGGGTGCGGTTGCTGGTTGCGCTCCCCGAGAGTGATGGCTTTTTGGCGCAGCCCGATGCTAACAGGCACATCCCGCCAGCGGCGACCTCCGAGAAATTGCATCCGGTGGTCGCCCTCCAGGGCCTCGCATTCAGGAATGACGACTTTGACCACGGCCATTCCGCAATCTTCGGCGTCAATCGTAGTCATATCCACCGCAATGGCATCGAGTCCCATTTCCTGCAGTCGAGAGACCCCCTCACCAAGCGTTTTTTCCATATCGCCCCGATCTTCGGACTCCAGTTGAGAAAGATCCATCGTGTCCGGGTTGTCGAACAGGAAATCAAATGCCTGATGCTGATCACCAAAGACATAGAGCTCCATTCTCGACTCAAAGGAAGTGATCGCAGAAAACTCCGCGTCGAGCTCTATCTTGCGGGTTCGAACGTGATTGGCCCATTGGAATCCCTGTGCGAGCTCAATCAGTGTTTTTAGAACCGCCCGGTTGGGATCGGGGTGGCAAGCACCGCCGACGAGGATTCGGGTAGGACTGTGCCGCCGGTCATGCAGGACACCCAGAAATGAATGGTATGGCAGGTCCAGTGAGGTTTCGAATATGGTATACTCCAAACCCGGTCGGACGAATTTCTCCATATAGGTGGTATAAATCGCACTGGCCGGATCGATGTTGATTCGGGTGCAGGGAAGCGCGTTCCGCCACCGAATGATAAACGCATCGCGCTCGATGACTTCGCAGAGTCCCTTCAAGGTGGCTTCCAGCGCCGACTGTGCGCAGGCGAGGCCCGTTGAAGTCGCCGGCCCAACGACTTCCGCTCCTTCGGCGGTGTAATTGTTGATGCCCGGCGAGAGGTAGGTCAAACAGGCAGGAAGATAGCAATCCCCCTCAACCGCAAGTCGCCTCCCTTTTACCCAAGCGAGTCGCACATCCGCCGTAAATTGGGGAATGCCCAGCGCGGGAAATTGACTGGGATGGAAAAGTGCCCAGCGATCGGGGCCAACCGCGGGAATGTTTCTTTCACTCAGCTCCGCATAGGATCCGAGAATGAAGTCTTCGGTGGGAACGATCGCAGCGCAATAGCGTTCGACCGTTTCCCCTGCGGCCGCCCAAAATGCATGCTCATAACTCAACCCTGCCCCGCTCCCAACGATTCGGCTCTCGGTCGTTGCAAATCCGAGAACGCACAAGTCGGCACTTTGAGCGGCGACAATGAACACGGCGGGATCTGTGGGATCGCATTCCCTGTCTCCCAGGAAGGTTACAATGCCGGTCAATGGATCGTATATCAGGTTCTCCGGCTGAACGGGCGACAGGAATGGCTCGTTTGGTAATTCAGGGCTCATAAGGTCATTATTCCTCCCAAATTCTGCGGGGAGGGGTGCTCTGCTGCACGCCACATTCCGGGCAGCGTGGCAGCTTCAATACGGGATGAACGCTCACCGCTCCATCAAACAATCCCAATCGCCAAAGCTTGCCTTGGGTGACGGGGAAGGCAGTTCGGGTCAGGATCTTCACGATTTCCAAGGCCAGGAGTTGTGCCCCGCAGGAGAAATTGAGTGCGGGTCCTCCCGCAGGCGAAGTCTCTTCAGGGTCGGGATTGGGCTCGGCGGCCTTGCGTCTCAGCTCATAGCAGACATAGCAGGCAGTCTTCCGCGGGATGACCAACGGGCCCATCTCCACCGAAAACGGGCTGTCGCGGTAAACCAGAAGCGATGAACCCATCGTCAAGGAGAGGGTGTTCAGCTGCCTGCAAACCTCCTCGCGGAAGTCGTCGGGACAGTAAACCAGCAGGGGCAGTTTGGCGTCCTTGTCCCCACCACCCAACTCGTCATTCTCGACCGAGGTGATCTCGACATACTGCACAAGAGGATTCAAACTCCGCACACGTTCGGGGAGCAGGGCTGCCGAGCCTTCCTCCGCCGTCCCATCGCCTTCCGAACGAATGCCGAAGATCCGGCCAACCCCCGCCAAGGCCATTGATTCAATCAGGCTGGAACCGGTGCGACCGAGACCCATGACGATCAAGCGGGCCTCTGCGAGC
>JBIPND010000623.1:0-2938 GCA_044374015.1 Luteolibacter sp.
TGCGTAGCTGCTGGTTTGATCAAGAATCAGGGTGCCCGCCCCGAGCTTGGTGAAACCGGCGGCCATGGTGAGCGCGTTCCCATAGGTCACTGCGCCAGTGGCATTGCTCGTATCAAAACCGAATGCCGTGCTGGTGGCACCAAAGGTGGTTTTGCCCAGCAATGTGACCACTTGCGCGGCCGTGTAATCCGAAGCGCCGCCGTAGTTAACGGCAAGCATGGTGCCCGCATGGTTGACAGCGACCGAGGCAGTCGTGTCCAGAGCCACGTTGCGGGTGGACTGAAGCACCCCTCCATTGATGACGGTCGCGCCGGTGTAGGCATTGCTTCCAGATAGAGTGAGGGTGCCGCTGTCTTTCTTGGTGACGGTCGGGGCAACGGAGCCAACGGTTGTATTATTGTTAATGGCGGCGTTGATTGAGAGATTGCCCGCACCGCCGAAGGCCCAGCCATTGGCAATGCCATCGGTGCTACCATTTGCGCCGCTATCACCCCAAGATCCTCCGGTAAAGGTCAGAGTCTGTCCGGCTTGGGTCACATCGATTCCGGAGCCAGTGGTCCGGGCATCACGAAAGAACGTCCGGTTGCTACTGGCAGTGAGTCCTGAGTATTCCAGGACACCGGTGGACGAGGAACCGCCCAAACCGATGGCGGAATTGGTGCCGCCATCACCAAAGGGACTGGCGACGCCGAAGTTTCCAAGCGTTGCGCCAATCAACCTTCCAGCGGGAATTCTCAGTACATCAAAAGTGTTCGCTCCGCCGAAGGTCACGACGGCGTCTTGGCGATTGACGCTCACCGGCGCATCGATCGTGACGTTTGCACCAAAAGTATTGCTACCGCGAAGATCAAAGATACCCGCACCGTTCACAGCAAGCGTGTGACCGCCATCGGAGAATAGGCCGTTCATCTGTAGATTGCCGGTGCCGGTTCCTGTCGAAGCCGCGAGCGACCATGTCTGATTGGCTCCGAGCGTGACCGCATTGGCAAAGATGAGCGGAGAAGTGTTCGCGGTCTTGGTCACCCCATCGCTGCCGATGGTGAGAACCTTCCCTGCCGTATTGCCAATTTGGAATTGCCTCGCTGCTCCGCTGACGGGAGCTGCGGTCATCGTGAGTCCTTTGATCGAGAGATTGTCACCGAGTGGCGAAGTGCGGCTTGTCGCCGTCAGGGTGTTATCGACCAGAATGGTGTCATTCGCCCCCGGAGGGCCGCCGGCGGTGACGTAGCTTGCAGCCAGACTGAGAGAGGTGGTGTTGTCCGCCTTGGTGAAGGTCGTCTGAGCGCCGGAATGCGAAATCATGCCCAAGACGGCGATCGAGGAAAGACGGATGATGCGGTGGGTGCGTGGTTTCACGGGTTTTGAGGGTTTTTGGGGGGATAGGATGGAGATGGTGGCAGCGTAAGATAAGCATGGTTATGCCTCTTGGTATGAAAAACAATTGGGCAAGAATCGCATAGGGGCTATTTTGCGGCGCTTGGGGTTGTTTTTACGTCACCCGAGTGAATCCGCGCTGCGGATTGACCCAGGCAGGATCACAGGATCCTTCAAGGGATCTGGACCACCTTGAGACGGGCGAATTTTTTCACCGGGCTGCCCGGAGTGAAGGTGTAGGCGATTTCCGTGGCGGTGCCACCGGTGACAGCCGCCGTCCATGAGCCTGCGGTGAGTGTCTCGGAGGTCTCGATGCTGTAGCTGAGGTCCGTGCCATAGGGCTCGCCGCGCTTGGTGAAGGTGATGGTGCTGCCACTGAACACACCGCGCGCCCCGCCATCGACGAGGGCGTATTCGACGAGGTTGGTGATGCCATTGTTGTTCGAATCGCCACCAGGTCCGCCGGACACGCCAGTGGCCAATGCCCATGAGGCAAAGTCATCGGAAGCGGCCGGGCCGTTCAGCACGGTGAGCGTGCCGACCCCGGCGAAATTGGTGTCGTTGATGGTCGTGGCACCCGATCCGCTGGCTCCGTAAACACCGGCGGCCTGTTGGACGCCGTCGAGGGTGAGGGTGCTCACGGTGTCGGTGACGGCTCCCCCGCTTTCGTCGAAGTTGAGATCGAGGATGGCGGCGGCGCCGATGATGATGGCCGATGAGTTGGCGAGGTAGGGCTTGCTGATGCGCAGGGTGCCGCCGTTAACGCTGGTGTCACCGGTGTAGGTGTTGGTGGCGGTGAGGATCAAGGTGCTGTTGCTTGATTTGATAAGGCTGTAGCCGTTGCCGCCGTCGGCAATGGCGCAATCGATGGTGCCGTTTCCTGTGAAGCCGCCGACGGAGGTGGTGCCGAGCAGATTGACCGCGCAGGCGCTGTCGAAGACGCCACCACCATCCAAGCGGATTGCAGAACCCGCATCTCCACCCTGACCCACCGCATTGACGGTGATTCCGCTATAAGTCCCCGTCAGGCCGAAGCGGCCGCCGGCTCCGTTTTCAACATTGACGGTGGCACCGCTGCCGATCAGACCGCTGAAGTTCACCCGCGTATTGCTGGCAGGGCTGGGCTTGACATTGATGGTGCCGGCGAAGGTCGTGAGCGTCCCGGATGTGAATGCGATTGCATTGGCAGCACCACTGGCAGGAGTGACGTTGATCGTGCCGGTCCCGGTGGTGTTGTGCGTGAAGTTCTCGTGAGCAACCAGCCCGGAGAAATCCGCGTTCAAAACGGTGCCGGCGTTAAGAACCAGCGCAGCAGTGCCCAAACCTGCGTTACCAAAGATGGTGATGCCACCGCCTTCGACGACGGTGCCGCCGGTGAAGGTGTTGACTTGGTCGAGGATCAAGGTGCCGCTGCCAAGTTTGCGCAGGCCGAGGGCGTTGACGCCGGCGTTCGGGTTGGCGAGCACGCTGCCGTAGGTGAAGCTGCCGCCGGCGTTGGTGGTGTCGAGGCCGAGCTTGGAGCCGGACCTGAAGCCACCGGATGCGGTGGCCAGCGCGGTAAGGC
>JBIPND010000624.1:0-2934 GCA_044374015.1 Luteolibacter sp.
AGGGGCCCTTGCTGCGATACCTGATCCAACATGGCGATTTGAAACAAGTCCTGGTCTTCGCCTCCTCCACCCTCAAGGCGGACGCCATCGTCAACAAACTGCTCAAAAACCGGATTCACGCCGCTGCCGTGCATTCCAAGCTCGGCCAGCAAGCCAGGCGTTTCACCTTGCAGCAATTCAAGGACGGTCAGCTGCGGGTGCTCGTCGCCACCGACTTGCTCGCCCGCGGGATCGACATCGAATTTCTGCCCTGCGTCATCAATTACGAACTCCCGCGCTCGCCCAAGGACTACCTCCACCGGATCGGCCGGACCGGCCGTGCGGAGTCACCCGGCGACGCGATTTCCTTGGTCAGCCCGGAGGAAATGGACCATTTCAAAGTGATCCAGAAAAAGATGGGAGTCCGCATCAAAACCCTCAGCGGCGAGCAGATCGACGTGCAAGGGTATTGAACAAAAAAACACCCCGGGATCCTGCGATCCCGGGGTGTTTTAAAAAAACCGATCCGCCTTGAACTCAGGCGGTCCGGGCGGCGGCCATGCGGCTGAACTCGCGCATCAGGCTGCGGGTTTCGTCCTGCCACTGGTTGAGCTTCTCGCGGGACAGCTGCACCCGGTCGGAAACCGCTTTTTCCAATTCATGATAATTGGCGGAAAGCTGTTCGACGAGTTCGTGGAGCGTGTCGGCCGCACGGTGGGCGGAATTTTGCTGCTGGATTGCGGCGAGCTGCTTTTGCGCCTTGCGACGGGCCTCGCCCATTTCAGCGAGGAGAATCCGGCTGTCAGGCACGCGGCGCAGGCCATCGACCAGGCCGAGTTTCGAAAGCGTCCAGATCGTCCATTTGCTCGGATCCCACTGCCATGGCTTCACGCCGTTGCGGTAGTCGTGCTGGAATTCGTGGTGATAGTTGTGATAGCCCTCGCCGAAGGTGAGGAATGCCATCACCGCGCTGTCCCGCGCGCTGTGGCTGGTGGAGTAAGGTTGGCGGCCCACGGTGTGGCAGAGCGAGTTGATGAAAAACGTGCAATGCTGCGCGACCACGATCCGGGCCACTCCGGCAATCAGGAAGCCGCCGAGTGCGCCGGTCCATGGGTTCAGCCCCATCGCGAAATTCCAGCCGTAACCCAGCGCGGTGGGGATGATCAAACCGACCACCAGGCCGATCCAATGCACGTGGTTGTGCTGCCACATGACCAGCTTGTCCTTGCGCAGGTCCGCGACGTTGTCCATCGGCGGCTCGGGGTTGAGCTTGAAGAGCAACCAACCGATGTGCGCCCAGAAGAAGCCTTTGGAAATGTCGTAGGGATCTTCATCATGATCGACGTGCTTGTGGTGGCGGCGATGGTCGGACGCCCAGTTTAAACAGGAATTTTCAAACGCGCAGGCGCCGAAAATCAGGGTGAACAGCTTGACCGGCAATTTGGCTTTGAACGACAAATGCGAGAACAGCCGGTGATAGCCCACGGTGATGCTCATCATCGTGGCGGTGACATAAAAGAAAAACATGGCGAACTGAAACCAGTCGATGCCGACTTTCACGAGGTAGATGGGGACTCCGATCAAAGCGATCAAAGCGGTGCCAATAAGGAATGAGCTGGTGATCCAGTTCACCCGGTCGAAGGGTATGCGATACATTAGTGGATGGTTTTACTCCCTCGGACAGCCGGATGTTTAACCGAGCGGTCGGTGCAAACGCGCACCGATAGCCCGAGGACGAGGCTCTATACGCGACCCCGGACCGGGAAGCAAGCGCCCGTTTGCCCATGATTTTTTCAAATTCCCGGCGGGTTCTGTCTTGACAAGTCGTGGTGGATCGCGCATTTACCGCCCCCCGACAAACCTGCGGAACCAACAACAACCAACAAACCATCATCGCATGCGTGGAGTGACTGTGAAAAAAGGAGAGCCCGTTGACCGTGCTCTCAAACGCCTCAAAACCAAACTTGATACCGAGGGTATCCTCGAAGAAATGCGCCGTCGCCGCGCATTTGAAACTCCGACCGAGCGCAAGCAACGCAAGTTGCGCTCCGCCTCCAAGCGCAACAAAATCCGCTGGCGCTACTCCAACGCCCCGGCTCCAGAACGCTCCGAGACCGCTGAGTAATCTTTCCGGTTCCGCAATCGGGGAAAATCAACGGGTGCCAGACGGCATCCGTTTTTTTGTGCGCGCATCACACGATCTTGAGCCTCGCCAAGTCCTGGGTGTCAATCAACCCCACCGGCTTTCCATCGCCATCCATCACCACGATGTCGTCGATCCGATTCGCACCGATGGTTTTCAAGACCTCCACCGCGAGCGAATCCGCCTGCACCGCGATCGGGTTGCGCGTCATCAAATCCGCCACCGGTTTATCGCCCAGTTGGGGATCGCTGCGGAAACTCCGGGCAAAGTCACCGTGGGTGAAAATCCCCGCAAGAGTGCCGTCCGCCTTCAAGATCAGACAGGCCCCGGCGCGGACCCGGTTCATCGCATCCAGCGCGGAAAAAACATTCGCATCCTCCGGCACCGTCGGCAGCTCGGCGTCGCCGCGCATGATGTCGGAAACCCGCGTCAGCAAGGCCCGCCCCAGCGAACCGCCCGGGTGAAACCGCGCGAAGTCGGCCTCGGTGAAGCCCCGTGCTTGCAACAACACCATCGCCAGCGCATCCCCCATCACCAACATCGCCGTCGACGATGAAGTCGGAGCCAAATTGAGCGGACACGCCTCGCGCGCGACCGAGGTGTCCAGCGTCACCTCACCCAGCCGGGCCAGCGTGGAATCCCGTTTGCCGGTGACGGCGATGAGCTTGACGTCGAAGCGTTTGATAAAAGGCATCAGATCGAGCAACTCGCGGGTCTCCCCGGAGTAGGAAAGCACGATCACCGCGTCGCCATCCGAGAGCAGCCCCAAGTCGCCATGAAGTGCGTTCTGCGAGTTCAACACCACCGCGGTC
>JBIPND010000056.1:0-9839 GCA_044374015.1 Luteolibacter sp.
GTGAGAGACATGCCGGCTTGGGCGAGGTGGCCGATCATGACTTCCGAGTCGATGAGGTTTTTGGCGCAGCCGAGTGAGATGAGACCGACAGTGGTGGACATGCTTTTTTTTAAAAGTTAGAAGTTATGGGTTAGGAGTTATAGGGGAAGAGGATTCTGACGAATAACCTCTAACGAATAACTTTTAACGTCATCTCAGTATTGCGGCGGCAGGATGAGTTCGTCACCGACCTCGGCTTTGATCGCGCCGAAACCGGGGAGTGGATTGGCGATGGCGCCGTCCGGGGCGACTTCGGAGACTTTCAACTGGCCGAGGATGCCGGTTTTGCGGCGGATGGCGAGGATCGTGCCGGGCTGGACTTGCTCGGGCATCAGGACCTCGAAGGTGACAAAGCCGCCGTATTGTTCGTCTTCGACGTATTCGCGGATGCGGCCGATGAGCAGGGCCTCGCTGATCATGCGGGCGCGGCGGAGTTCGTTGTCGCCGCCTTCGATTTTGCGCTGATCCAAGAGCAGTTCCTCGCTATCGGCGAGCTTGGCGTCGCGCTCGGCTTTTTCGAGTTCGAGCTGGGCGACGGCGGCGCGGTTGGCTTCGAGCTGGGCCTTGACCGAGTCGATCTCGGCGGCGGTGGGGGCCGGGGCGTTGGCGGCTGAGCTTTTGAGGGTGAGCATTTGCTTTTCCAGAGCGAGTTTGTCCTGCTCGGCGCGGATTTCCTTCACTTGTTTTTCGAGGCGGGCGAATTCATCGCTGGAGGTGTTTTTCACCCCGGTTTCCATGCGTTGCCAGGAAACCGCGAGGGCTCCGAGCAATAGCGCGACGGTGGCGCCCAGCAAAAGTTTCATTGTGTCCATGCGCGGGACGTTGGACGGCACCGCCGCGGATGTCAACGCGGGCGAAGGACCTTATTGGCTGGCATTCCGCTTATTGAGCTCGTTTTGCACGGCTTCGGGCAGGGGGTTGCTGCGGAGCCACGTTTGGGCGGAGTTTGGATCGCGCTCGAGCCAGCTGCCGATGGCGCGGGTGTACATCCGGTTGCGCTGGCCTTCATCGGCGATGCGGGCGATCTGGCCGGCGGCAGTGGATGGATCGGTGCCGAACGAATGCCAGATGAAATTCTGGACCACGCGGTCGGTGACGTCGTTGGGATACCGATCCATCAGGGAAACCGCGGATTTCGGATCTTCCGAGGCGACGCTGCTGATGACTCCGCGCAGGGCGTTGCTGCGGGCCTCGCCGGCGGGAAGGCCGTTGATGGAAGTGAGGGCCGCTTGTTGGTCTTTGCGGGCCCAGACCGAGTAAACATCGTCCATCCGGCGTTGGGTGGCTTCGCTGGGATTTTCAAGCAGCCAGGAAACCGTGCCGGCGGGATCGCTGGCGGCGAGCTGCGTGGCGCTGCGGAGCATGGCCCCGTTTTTCAGGGAATCGTCGGTGAGGGAGGCGATCCAGGCGCGGGTGGCGTCGGCTCCCTGGCGCAGGAGTTGGGGCAGGAACGCATCGAGCCCCTGGGCGCGTTCCTGACTGCGGGGCATGGCGGTGAGCAACTGCGACGCGCGGATCGGATCGGAATCGGCGATGCCGCGGATGATGCCGGCGAGGTAGGGATTGGCGCCTTCACCGTCGAAATTGGAGTTGGCCCAAGCGATGGCGGCTTCGGGATCGGCGGTCGCCCACGAGGTGAGGATCGTTTCCTTGGCGAAGTTGCTGCGGGTGTTCGCGTCGGCATAAGCCAAGGCGGCGAGCGGGTCGGTTTGTGCCCACGCGGACAGCAGCAGCGAATATTCGCCCATGCGGTCTTCGGTCAGGCCGAGACTGCGGAAATGGGCGACGGCTCCCTCGAAATCGCCGGGCGCGAGTTGATCGATGAAGGCGAGCAGCGCGCGGTTGCGGTCCAGCGGGTTTTCGCCACGGACAATGGATTCGAGGCGGGCGGTGCGGTCTTTGGGGTCGGCAATGCGAGCCGATGCGCGCTCGGGACGACTGTTGCGGGCGGTTTTCCGGCTGTCCGAGGTGCTGGTGAATTCGGCTGAAGAGCTGCGCGAGGCGCGGGTCTCGGCAGGGCCGTTTTGAGTGTCCGCCGCCGGGGCCGATGATGAAACCCGCCCAGCCATGAAGCCTCCGAGACCGATGAGAACCAGGGCGGCGAGCGTGGTGGTGGTGTTGAGTTTCATACTGGAAGGCTACTCGATAGCATCGTTTCCGTCTTACACAGTTGTCGAAATTTCCGCGAGGCTACCCATTTTCAGCCGGCGAACGCATGCGCTGGCAGGCCATTCACGCCGAGACCACGGATGACGAACAAGCGCCCGGCGTCTTCCTCGACCACGGATTTGTGAATGCCGGTGGTGACATACAGGTCGCCAAGATCCGGCCCGCCGAACGCGCAGGCGGTGGTTTCGAGGCAGGGAAGGGCGATTTTTCGGAGTTCCGCGCCGGTTTCGGGATCGAAACAAACGACGCACGCGCCGTGGCAAAACGCGATCCAGAGGTGCCCTTCCGCATCGATCGCCATCCCGTCGGGCGAGGCATCGAGGTGGGCGGCGGAAATCACGCTGCGGAGATTGCGCAGATGGCCGGCGTCGTAATCGAAGGCGAGCACCTCCTTGCGCGGGGTGTCGATGTAGAAAACCGTTTTACCATCGGCGGACCAGGCGATGCCGTTGGAGTTGGTGACCGGTCCGAACGCCTCGTGCAGTGTGAGATCCGGGTCGAGGCGGTAGAGTTTGGCGGTGCCGGTTTTTTTGGTGAGGCTGATGGTTCCGGCGAAAAACCGGCCGTCGGGCGAGCATTTGCCGTCGTTGAAGCGGTTGTCCGGCAGGTCTTGTTCGGGATCGGCGAGGTGGGTGAGCGCGCCGCTGTCCGGATCGAGCAGCGAAATCCCGCGATCGCCGGCGATGACCAACCCGCCGCTTTCGCGCGGGACCACGGTGCCGACGCGTTCGCCGACCTCCCAGGATTTTTCCGCGGCGGTCGCCGGGTCGAAGCAGTGGACTTGGTGGCCCTCGATATCCACGTAATAGAGTGCGTCCTGCCACCAGATCGGGCCTTCGCCCCATTGGCTGCGGATGGTTCCGACTGCTTCGATGCTCATCATGGCGGGGAGCTTACGACCGTTGGGGAATCCGCACCAAGGGAAAATCATCGAGCCGGAGCTTTCATTTTGTTGGAAAAGTGGCAGTCTCCCCCCCATGCGCTCCCCGGCCATGAACGACGTCCTGAAGGTGTGGCTGTATGCCGCGGCTGCGGTGATGCTGGGCGCGTGGATGGCCCCGCTGCTATATAATATGGGCAAGGCGCTGGCGGAGGTTTCCTCGGTGAAGCAGATCAACGGGCCGGTCGAGTGGTTCGCGGGAGTCTGCCGGACGACGGATTTCCCGCGTTTTTTCGAGGTCTCGCTGATTCTGGTGGCGGTGATTTTGGTTCTGCCGTTCGTCGAGTGGTTGAGGGTTGGCGGAAATGCCAAGGGCGGCTTGCTGCAGCGCCTGCCGGATGACGCGCCGACCTTGGAGCGGGGGCAGCGGTTGCGGCAAAATGCCGACGCGCCGAGGCACGTGCTGCGGGGATTTTTGGTGGTGACGGGCTTGTTCATTTTGTTGGGTGGGGCGATGATCGCCGCCGGGGTGTTTGTGTGGCGCATGCCGGACGGGGGAGTGGTGCGGTCGGTGGTACGGATTTTCGGGATTGCGGTGGTTTTGGCGGCGGTGCAGGAGGTGTTGTTCCGCGGAGTCGCGATGGGGATTTTCCTGCGGGCGATGCGTCCGGCGGCGGCACTCGGCGTCTCGGCGTGGCTGTTTGCGATGGTGCATTTCCTCCGTCCGCCGTTCGGTCTCAACGTCCCCGATCCGGACGCGTCCGGGGTGGGGTTTGAGCTGCTGGGCCTGGTGCTGGCGCAGTTCGGCGACCTACGGATGGTGCTGGGAAATTTCATCCCGCTGCTCGCGTTGGGCGGAGTGCTGGCTTTCGCCCGCTGGCGGACGGCGTCCTTGTGGTTGCCGCTGGGGCTGCACGCCGGCTGGATTTTCGTCAACGGAATCATGAGCGCTTTCACCGTGACGGCCAGCAGGCCGGATGCGGTGGGGTGGTTGATTTCCGGCGCGGCGCTGCGGCAGGGTTTGGTCCCGCTGGCGGGAATTTTGATTTGCGGGTTTCTCATCCACTACCTCACCACCGCCGATCCCGATGCCTCCCACTCCTCCCTCTGAGCGCGGCGGCTGGCGCAAACTGGCCGGGCTGACCCTCGATCTGCTCTATCCATCCGCCTGCGCGGCTTGCCGGGTGAGCCTGTCCGGCGGGCGGTCGTTGTGCGATGCCTGCGACGCCGATTTGCCGCGGCTCCGCGTGCCATTCTGTAAAATCTGCGGCGAGGCGTTCGAGGGCGCGATCGACCGCGAATTCGACTGCCCGAATTGCAGCAAGCTGAAATTTTCCTTCGAATTCGCCCGGCCCGCGACCATCCGCGACGAGCGCACGCTCGATATGGTCCACCGCCTCAAATACAGCCGCGAAATCCACCTCGCCGACGAACTCGGACGTCTCGCCTACGAATCGTTCGCCGATCCCCGGCTCGCCCCGGCCCTCGCGGGTGGCTGGCCGCTGGTGCCTGTGCCGCTCCACCGCAAGCGCCAGCAGGACCGCCATTTCAATCAAGCCGAGGAAATCTCGCGGGTGCTCTCCCGCCACACCGGCCTCGCCGTGCTGCGGGCCCTTCACCGCGTCCGCTCGACGGAGACCCAGACGCGGCTGACCCGCGCCCAACGCCTCGACAATCTGCGCGGGGCCTTCGAAGTCACCCGCAAGGGACGCCGCTGGCTCACCGGGAAAAACGAGGGCGCGATCCTGATCGACGACGTGCTCACCACCGGGTCCACCGTCGATGAATGCGCGAAAACCCTGCGCCGCGGCGGCTTCAAAAAAGTCTTCGTCGTGACCGTGATGCGCGGTTAGACCGGTTGCCGGGACTTGTCAAAATGCCGCAGCGCGAAATGGCAGATCACGCCGGTGAGTCCCAGCGCCAGCAGCGGAAACACGCCGGAACGCAGCGTTTCCCCGACGCCCCATGGATGCAGCGCATGATCGGAAACCGGCTTGTAAATCAGGTTGTAGCCCTTGAATGCGATGATCCAGCCGGCGTGCAGGCCGATGGAGAACCACAACGCCCCCGTCCGCACCCGGGCCAGCGCCAGGATCATGCCGACGATGAACAGCGTCGCGAAGTCCGTTAGAAAAAACATCGGGTCGGCGAAGTGAAACAAGATCGTCCCTAACAATTCAAACCCCGCCAGTGGCGCTCCCGGATTGGCGATGGAAAATCCTGCGGGAGGTTCGAGGAAGTGGACGAAGGCGAACACCAGCGAGGTGCCGAAGCAGGCGGTCAGCGGACGGGCGGACCTGAGCCAGATCCCTAACAGCACGCCGCGGAACAACCATTCCTCCACCAGCGGCGCGCCCACCGCCGGGATCAGCACCTTGGAGAGAAATTTTCCGGGCTCCGGAGGATTTGCCGCCGGCGCGAAGGCGCCCAACGTCACCAGAATCATGCCGAGTGACCAGAGGATGACGGCGGCCAGAACGCAGCCGGATGCGGTTTGCAGCAGCGCCAGGCGGGCACCGGGTCTCGCGGGACTGACCACGGGGAGATCGTTTTCCGCATTCAGCGCACAGATGCGTTGGTAGAGAAACGGCAGCTGCACCAGTGCGGAAAACGCCAGCGCGCGGTTGAAATAGCGGCCGAATTTCGCCCGTTCGCAGGCGGCGGCCAGCCACTCGAGGACCGGCGCCAGTTCGTTGTCGGCCGCCTTGGCGGCCAGCGCCTTGCCGGCCTGATAGAACCAGGGGGAGAGCACCGCCGCTAACAACAACGACGCCAGCACCCAGAGAACGGTCGCGCCTGCTTGGGATTTGAAAAAGCGTTTCAACTCAGAGTCCGCGCAACGTCGTCTTGATCGCTTCGAAATCGGGCATGTCCTTGGGATGTTCCTGGACTTCCGCGTATTGGATGACGCCGGATTTATCGATCACAAACGCCGAGCGCTTGGCCACGCCGCCCATGATCAGGTTTTTATCAGGCAGAAACTGTTCGTAAGCCACGCCGTAGGCCTCGGTCACCGCGTGCTCATAGTCGCTGAGCAGCTTGAGGGTGATGCCTTCTTTTTGTGCCCAGGCTTCCTGCGCGAAGGGATTGTCTCCGGAAATGCCGAGCACCGTGGCATCAAGCGCGTCGTATTCGGAAATTCCTTTTGAAATCTCACACAATTCGGTGGTGCAACCGCCGGTGAAGGCCATCGGCACGAACAGCAGCACGATGTTGGATTTTCCGATAAGGTCGCTCAGCGTGACGAGCTGCGGGCC
This sequence comes from Luteolibacter sp., assembly GCA_044374015.1. GTDB lineage: Bacteria > Verrucomicrobiota > Verrucomicrobiia > Verrucomicrobiales > Akkermansiaceae > Luteolibacter. The sequence continues at coordinate 6,346 of JBIPND010000056.1, forward strand.
GTCCGCGGTTTGGCTGACGAGGGTGAAATCTGGGGCTTGATCGCCGACTTTGATGGACATGGTGGTTTGGGGGTTGGTTGAAGTAGGGCCGCACTATAAAACCCGAATCCTGCGAATGTCATACCAATTTTCTGATTTTCGCCACCACGCCGGACACGGCGGATTTCGCCTCAACCGCCCTCCCGCCGGACTTCCGCCCACGCCTCAAAGCCGCAAAACAACTTCGATCCCACCGGTGGCTTCGCAGGAACCAGGCCATCCCGATCCAAATGCGCGCGGCAGATTCCGTGGAAATCCTCGGGAGTTTTCGCCCGGCGCATGTCGTATTCGAAATCCCCTTCCAGCCCGTGCGTGATGTAAGCCAGGGTTTTTTTCATGCGCTGGACGTGGGCGTTAGGCACCAGCTTGTGAGTCTCGCGGGCGATTTCCTCGTAGAGCTCGACCACGTATTCCCACAGGTCGCGGTAGGTCGGCAGCGGAGGCGCGGACTTTGCAAACGCCGCCCGCAGTTGCGAGAAAATCCATGGATTGCGGATCGCGCCGCGGCCGACCATCAGGCCCGCCGCACCGGTTTCCGCCAGATAGGCGAGGCCGGTTTCCGCATCGACGACGTTGCCATTGGCGATCACCGGGCACGCCATCGCACCCACCGCAGTCTTCACCCGGTCGGGATGCACCGGCGTCTGATAGCGCTCCAACACCGTCCGGCCGTGAATCGTCAAACCATCGATCCCATGGCTGCGGAAAATTTCCAACAGCTTTGGAAACTCATCCGCCGTCGTATAACCAATCCGGGTTTTCACCGTGAAACGCCCGGGAATCGCCGCGCGCAAGGTGCCGAGAATTTCGTTCACCATTTCCGGATTTCGCAGCAAGCCACCGCCCGCATCCTTGCGGCAGACAATCGGCGCAGGGCAACCGAGATTGAGATCGATCCCGGCGATCGGCAGCTTCGCCAACTCCCTGGCGGTGCGCACCAAGCTCGGCAAATCGCGACCGATCATCTGGGCGAACACCGGTCGGCCGGTCGCATTTTCCACAATCGAACGCCGAATATAACGATTCAGGCAGGAGTCCGGATGCACCCGGAAATACTCCGTCACGAACCAATCCGGCGCGCCCCGCCGTGCGATCACCCGCATGAAGGGCAGGTCGGTCACATCCTGCATCGGTGCCAGCACCAAGGCAGGTCGGTCATTGGGAAGAAAATCGAGCATGGAATCAGGAGCAGGTCCCGGCCCATCGCGCAGCGCGCGCGGCCTGCGGTCAAGGATTTCCCCTCGTGATCCTTTCGGAACATTGAAGGAACTCCGGAATCCCATCTCGATTTTTCCATTGGCGGCCAGCCCAAGCCGCCGCACTTTGAGCGCGAAACCACTGACCCAATGCCCGATCCCACCGAATTTGTCCTCACCACCTGTTTCCTGGCGGCCTTGGGCATCTTCGCAAGCACCGCACTGGTCCGCCAGTTTCTCGGGAAAAATCCTGAACCGGCAGCCCCGATCCCGCCGGTGCCCGGAAACGAAGAATCGCCCTACCAAGCGCCCGTTTCTTCCGAAACCCCGCCGCCATTGCCCGTGGGCCAAGTCGCCACCGGATTCTACCGGCCTTTCGATTTGCTCGGGATCGGCCTGATCTACCTGATCTTTTTTAGCCTGGTGATCGGCTCGGTGCGCGCCTCCGGAACCAAGGAACTGGTGCTCAACCCCACCAACCTGCTCACTTCCATCGCTTTCCAATTCATCATCGCCGGCATCGTCACCATGCTGGTGATCAAGCGCATCCGCCCGGTCGAGTGGCTCGGCTTGCGCTGGAAATCCTGGCCGTGGGTGTTTCTGATCGCGCCCGCCACGGTGTTTTCGATGTGGATTCTTTTCGGCGCGTTGCAATACGGCGGCTACATGCAGTGGATCGAGTCGCTCGGGGTGGAGTCGGTTCAGGAAACCGTGAAACTGCTGCAAACCGCCACCGACCCCGTCATCCTCGGGCTGATGGCGTTTGCCGCCGTCATCGCCGCTCCGTTTTGCGAGGAAATCGTCTTCCGCGGCTACCTCTATCCCGCCGCGAAAAAATTCGCCGGCCCGTGGGCGGCCGGAGTTTTTTCCGCCCTGATCTTCGCCTCCGCCCATGGCAGCCTCAGCGCGCTGCTGCCGCTGTTCGTCTTTGGCCTGGTGCTGGTCTTCATTTACGAAAAAACCGGCTCACTGTGGGCACCCATCGCCGTGCACTTCTGCTTCAACGGTGCCACGGTCGCCGTCCAGATGGCTGCGCGTTTTCTCGAGCTCCCGGCCGCACCCATGCCGTGAAATCCCTCCGCGACATCGGCGAGGACGCCTTGATCGAACGCCTCATCGGCCTTGTTCCCCGCAGCCCCGACGCCGCCGCCGGCCCTGGCGACGATTGCGCCGTCATCGATCCCGGGGCCGCCTCCCCCACCCTGCTGCTGCTGAAAACCGACGCGCTGGTCGCCGGAATCCACTACCTTCCCGATGCCCCGCCGCGCGCCGTTGGCTGGAAAGCGGCGGCGCGCGTGGTTTCCGACTTCGCCGCCATGGGTGGACGCCCGGAGCAATTCCTCATCACCCTCGCGCTCCCTGGAGAAACCGCCGTCGCCTGGGTGGAAGAGCTCTACCGCGGCATCGCCGATTGTTTGGAAAAATTCGGCGGTCTCCTCGCCGGCGGCGAAACCTCCAGCGTCCCCGCCGGATCCGCCGCCGTCATTTCCATCGCCGCCACCGGCAGTGTCTCGCGCGGCCACCTGGTGCTGCGCTCTTCCGGCCGCCCCGGCGACACCCTTCTCGTCACTGGCACCCTCGGCGGCTCCATCGCAGGCAAACACCTCAGTTTCACCCCCCGCCTCCAGCAAACCGATTGGCTCGTCGCCCATTTCAAACCGACCGCCATGATGGATCTCTCCGACGGCCTGGCGCAGGATCTCCCGCGAATGTCAGCCGCCTCCGGCTGCGGCTTCCTCCTTGATTCCGCCGCCCTGCCCACCACCCCCGGTTGCACCTCCGCGCAAGCTCTGGGCGATGGCGAGGATTTTGAAATGCTCTTTTCCATCGATCCCGCGCGGGTTTCCGACCTGCTCGCCGCCTGGCCGTTTTCTGATCTCCCCATCACCGTCATCGGAAATCTTGCGGCACCCGGCCACGGCGATTCCCTCGCCGGTGGCTGGCAGCACTTCAAGGAGGGTGGGACTCCGGCCCACCCGGCCTGACTTGCTAAGACGGATCCCCGCCCCAACGGCGCACCCTATTCGCACGCTAATACCCATCCCCGCCAACCGGGCGGCCCTTTGGAGTGCGGGGGGAAGCGAAGCGCCACACCGCTTTGGATGATTGATCAGCCTTGGCCTTCGCGAAGCATCCAAAGCGGTGTCGCCGTTGCACTCTGCCACCGCACTCCATACATGGGCGGCCCTTTGGAGTGCGGGGGGAAGCGAAGCGCCACACCGCTTTGGATGATTGATCAGCCTTGGCCTTCGCGAAGCA
>JBIPND010000626.1:0-2929 GCA_044374015.1 Luteolibacter sp.
TGCAGGAAAGCCGGATGCGGGAAATCCGCACGTCCGGTTTGACGAGGGGGAGCAACGGGATTGGCGCAAGCCGCCCGTTGCTCTCTACTCTACTGGTTCTCCATCTTCCCGTTTATAGCCTCCGGCGGAAGAAGGTAAAGTGGGCGGACCGGGCCGGATCACGCCCTACCCAAGGATGGCCCGGAGCGAGACGCTCCGACAACGGCCTGCGGCGAGACGCCGCAGGCCGTTGTCGCGCTGCGCGCGGCGGATTCATCAATCGCCTCGCGGAATCTGCGCATTTGGGCGATGGCTTCTTCATGGGTGTTCAGCGGATGCTTGGCGCGGGATTCACGCAGTTGGTCGGAGGTCCAACGCCGGGAGGCCTCGGCCTGGCGGAGGACGCGTTCGAGCGGGGCGGGAGGCATGGCGGCGAGGGCCTTGCGTGCGGCGATGTCGCGAGGATCTGGGAGGTTCCGTTTCATGAGGTGAGCATGAACCAATGCCGTCGTTAGCCAAGGCATATGAGGCTGAAGTGACCATCAAAAAGCGATCAGGCCAGCGCGAGTTTTGGAGCAGGGAGAATTTCTCTTTGGATCTGAGGGCCTTTGTCCGCGACCGCCTTGCTGAGATCATATTCCGCCTGGAGACGGATCAAAAGCGCTGCGGAAATGCCGAGGTAGCGCTCGAATCGCAGCGCTGTATCGGCGGAGACGCCTTTCCTCCCGGCGAAAATATCGCTGAGGCGGCTGCGCGGGATCGCCATGTCCCGGGAGGCCTTGGCGGCGGGAATGGAACGTGCTTCCAGTTCATCGTGAATCAGGCCGGCGGCGGGGTTGGTGCGGAGTTTCATGGAATCAATGGGTGTCTTCAATTTTGACGAGGGAAACATCGGTGAGCTCCTGGTTGGCCCATGCGAAAGTGATGCGCCATTTCGAGGTACGGGCATTGGCGTCGATGGAATATCTCTTGGTGCCGTGAAGTTTGTGGTAATGAAGCGAATAGAGGGTTAGGAGATCTTTTTCGGAGGAATGATGGAGGATCACGAGGCGTTCCTGGGCTTTATCGAGACGAATGTCGCCCAACCTTCTTGCTTCTTTCTTCGTCAGGTCTCCGCCGTGAAATATCTTCTCCGTGAGTGGGTCGGCGAAGCACTTGATCATCGGGGCAAATTGTAATCTAAAAAGAGAACATGGCAAGAGCAATTCAAAGGAACCTCAGGCGGGAGAAGGTGAAGTGGGCCTGCCCGGAGGTCGAGCCCTACCGCGATTTCCAACGGCTCCGCCTGCACGTCCAGCAGCTACACGCCCAGCCATGTGATCAAGGCGATGGGGTTTAGCGACGACGAGGCGAACGAGGCGATCCGCCTGAGCTGGTGTCACCTGACGCCGGAGGTGGATTGGGAGGCCGTGGCGGGGAGGATTGGGGGACTGAGGTAGAGGGGATGGATTGATGAATGACGATTGACTCGCCGCCGCCCCACGGCGTCTCGCCCTTCGGGCACGGCACGTTCGTGCCTGTCCAAACGACCTACAAGCCTTCGGTCGTTTTGTTGATTTTGGATTTTTGAATGGAAGAAGATTTTTTAACCGCAAAGATCGCAGAGAACGCAGAGATCGCAAAGAGGGAGACGAGGCTTTGAATCCTTTGTGTTCTCTGCGTTCTTTGTGGTTCATCCGATCTCCGATCTCTTCCAATCAAAAATCAGCAATCGGAGTCCATCAATCGTCAATCAAACCGAGTGGGCGACGGCTAGTGACAGCTTGCGGACGCTGAAGATCTCGTTGGCGAGCAACGGCTCAAGATCCAAGGCACTGACGGAAGTCACGGCGATCGTCTCGCCCAAGGTATTGAACACCTCGATGGAGCATGCTCCCTCACCAGCGGATGTGGGATGGAAATCAACGACCTTCACGACATCCCCGGCGCAAAGACCATGTTCGGGAATGTCACGGGCCAGGACGGCATCGGTGTAGAGTTCGAGTTTCATGGGCGCTTGGCTGGGATCAAGGTAATGAATTTCGTTTGCCCGGACAAGTGCTCTTTCATCCAGACTGTGCGGACATCAAGTATGCGGCCGTTCGGCCCAGTGAGCGGGCAGGAAATCTCAAAGGATTGTCCGTGGAGGGTCCGCTCGGTAGCCACTGCATCACAAACAAGAATCTGGGTCCGGATGTCATCGACAAGCTGGTCAGCAAGCGATGCCTCGTAACCGGCGAGTTTGAGAAAACCTGATTTGTCACCGCGTGCCAGAGGGACCAGCAGGTAGTGGGTGATTTTGGTTCGCGCGATGACGCTTTCAGGGTGAAGTTTCAACGGGGTGAATCGGCTGCCAACGGTTTATCTACAAGAATCTCGCCGGGTCAATGCCAGAGGCTGCGAGACGGAGGGAATGAACCGTGAGGGGGAAGGAAAAGAATAGCCTCCGGCGGGGGAAGGTGAAGTGCGACGGTCATGGACGCGACGCTACAGGAGGATGATCAAGGCGATGGGATGCAGCGTGTGACGAGATCGGCGTATGAATTTCCCATTTCTCACCGTGTGTCATTTTCCGTGTATTCGGTGTATTCCGGTGCGCCATCTTCCCGTTTATAGCCTCCGGCGGACGAAGGTAAAGTGGGCGGACCGGGCCGGATCGCGCCCTACCAAGGCTCGGAGCGGGACGCTCCAGCAACGGCCTGTGGCGAGACGCCGCAGCCACGGGCTACAGCGCGCTCTGCGCCGGCTTCTGAAAAATTAAAAATCGAAGTTCATCAATCAACCATCATCAATCAAGTTTAGGGTGGCGGGGACTGCTTTTGGGTGCGGGCAAATGCAGCCAGTGTTTCCAAGCCGCATGTTTCCAGCTTGCTCCACGGGATGAGGGAGTCGGGATTGATTTCCAACTGTGCCAAGGCACGGCGGCAGACGTGGGTGCCGAGGATTTTTCTCAGAAGTTTGATTTCCTTGA
>JBIPND010000057.1:0-9826 GCA_044374015.1 Luteolibacter sp.
GCTTGAACTCCGGACCGCGGAACGACGCTCCCGAGCGCAAAGCGGCTTCGGTCATTCCCCGGCGGAGATCCACTTTGGCCGTTTGCCACCGGAAACCGGTCCGGAGTTCACGGTTTACCGTGCTCTCGAAGAGGCAAGCTAAAGCTTGAACTCCGGACCGCGCCGGGAAGATCCCAAGCCGGCCCTTCGCCCTCACAGCGGATTGAGCCGCCACAAGGTGAAGTTGAGGACGGTGGCGAAGGTCACCCACACCAGATAGGGGACGAACAGCCAGCCGGCGGCGGAGCGGACGCGGAAGAAGCTCCGCATGGTTAGAAGGATGGCGATCCACAGCACGACGATTTCCAGCAGTGCCCAGCCGAGTTGATGCGCGCCGAAAAAGATCGGCGTCCAGGCGGCGTTGAGCGCGAGTTGGATGAAATAAAGGAGCAGCGGTTTTTTCCAACCGATCTGTTTCCACACCAGCCACGCCGCCACCGCCATCAAGGTGTATAACAGCGTCCACGCCGGGCCGAAGATCCAGGCGGGCGGATTCCACGCGGGTTTGTTGAGCGCCGCATACCAATCCCCCGGCATCGCTCCCACGCTGGCGAGCGGCGCGCAGAAGGTGACGAGGATGAAGCCGACCAGGGCGAGGATGATGCGCGGTGTGGAGGGGGATGCACTCATGGTGAAGCTAACGGTTCACGGCGTGGAATTTGGTCGAGATCCCGTTGCCGGCGACGATGCCGGCGAGGCGTTCGGGATGGCGGCCGTGGGCGATGTGGGTCTCGATGCCGGCCTCGACCGCGAATTTCACCGCGGCGAGTTTCGACGCCATGCCACCCATCGAGAAGCGGCCCTTGTCCTCGCGGACGTGGCGGAAAACGTGGTCGATGTCGGTCACCTCGGGGATGAGCGTGTTGGTTTCCGGATCCAGCAGGCCGTCGACGCTGGTGAGCAGGATCACGCGGTTGGCGCCGGCGAGTTTCGCCACCCGGACGGAAAGCATGTCGTTGTCGCCGAATTTCAACTCCTCGACTGCGACCGAGTCGTTTTCATTGATGATCGGCAGGACGCGCGGCTCCATCAGCAGGCGGCGGAAGGTGTCGCTCACATATCCGCCGCGCTCCGGGGTGCCGAGGTCGGCGGCGGTGAGCAGCACTTGGGCGATGGTGATGTCGAAATTCGAAAACAAGCTGCTGTAAGTTTGCATCAGCCGCGCCTGGCCGATGGCGGCGCAGGCCTGGCGGGTGGCGGTTTCCGTCGGATATTCGGTGAGGCCGAGCGCGGAAACGCCGGATCCGACCGCGCCGGAGGAGACAAACAAACAACGGTGGCCGGCATCCATCAGCGCGGCGATGGCGGAGACGAGGTGCACCAGCGCGGCCTTGTCGAGCGTGCCATCGGCGGATTTGGTGAGGACGCCGGTGCCGGCCTTGATGAGCGTGAGTTCGGGAATCATGGGAAAATTTCGCCCTGCGGCGGCCAGGGGATAAGCGGAAAGCGGACTTCACACCATCCCAAACTGCGGTGTGGGGATCTTGGACTGCGGCAGCCTGCTGCTGCCGCAGTCCAAGGTGATGCATGACAAATCCGGATTTGGGGCGACAGTGTAGGCGGATGGTGCGCGAAGGCGCAGCGACACGATGAAATCCAACAAGCTCATTGCTGGCGTGGTGCTGCCCTACGACTGGGTTTCGCGGGTCTGTGGGTGGGTGGCGATGGGGTTCGGCGCGCTGGCACTGGCGGGGTGTGCGATTGACCTGGCGGTTGCGAAAAGTGTGTGTCCGGAATGGATCACGATCCTGCCGCATGAGGCGCTGGGTATCATGCTGCTGGGCGCGAGCTTGTGGCTGCTGCGGGGACGGGCACCCAGCCCGAGGAAAACCGCGGTCGGCCGTGGCTGCGCGACGGTGGCCATCGGGATCGCGGTGTTGGCGCTGGCGGTGGCTCTGGGCGGGAGGAACTTTGGAAGCGACCGGTTGGTATTTACTGGATTTGATGCCAACGCGGGATTTCCGGCGGTGAAATCGGCGCTGAAACTGGTGATGCTGGGAAGCGCCCTGCTGCTGCTGGACCGAAGCAAGCCGCAGTGGGGGCAAAGTCTCGGGTTGCTGGTGGGGGCATCGGTTTACCTCGCAGTGATTGGTTTCCTTTTCGGGATGGCGGAGGTGGTGGGGATCGCGCAGTTGGCATCGCTGCACACCCATCTGGCGTTTTTGGTGCTGGCGGTGGGAGTGGTGGCGGCTCCGGGTGACGCGGGTTTCATGGCGTTGATCCGCAACAAGGTCGCTTGGATTTTCATCCGGCGCTTGTTGCCGGCGGTGTTGTTTGTGCCGATGATCCTGAGTTGGTTGCGGATCTGGGGGGAGAGCCGCGGGCTCTACGCGGCGGACCTTGGGGTGAGACTGCTGTTGATTCTGAGTGCGCTGATTCTGGTGACGCTGATGGTTTGGAGCGCGCAAACGGTGCGGCTGATTGATGCCTTGTGCGCGGAGGCCAAGGCGGAGGCGGAGCGTGAACGGCATCGCCTCAGCGAGCTGATGGACCAGGTGCCGGACCGGATTTATTTCAAGGACCAGGAAGGCCGGTTTCTGCGCAACAACCGCGCGCACTTGGCGCGCTTCGGCTTGAGCGACCCGGCGCAAGCGTTGGGGAAAACCGACTTTGATTTTTTCCCCCAAGATCACGCGGAGCGGGCGCGGGCGGATGATTTGCGGGTGATGCGCAGCGGCGATCCGCTGGGCACCGAGGAGAAAATCTGCTGGCCCGACGGCCGGGTGGAGTGGGCGGCGATCGTCAAGATGCCGCTGCGCGGGCCGGATGGGAAGATTCTCGGGATTTTCGGCATTTCCCACGACATCACCAGCCGCAAGCAGGTGGAGCAGGAACTGGAGCTGATGAGCAACCGGCTGCTGCTGGCGACCCGCGCGGCCTCGATCGGGGTCTGGGATTACGATCCGGTGAACAATTCGCTGGTTTGGGACGAGCAGATGTTTCGGATTTTCGGGGTCGATCCCAAGCGGTTTTCCGGGAATTTCGACAGCTGGCGGTCCACGCTGCACCCGGAGGATGTGGCGCGGGAAACCGAAAAAGTCCGGCAAACGCTGGAAGGTGGGCCGGAGTATGACAGCGACTTCCGCATCGTCTGGCCCGACGGCTCGATCCGCTACATCAAGGCGAACGCGCTGGTGCAGCGGGATGAAAATGGCCGGGCGGTGCACATGATCGGCACCAACTGGGACATCACCCGGCAGAAGCGGATGGAGGAGGAACTGGCGCGCTCGAATGCGGACCTCGCGCAATTCGCTTCGATCGCATCCCACGATTTGCAGGAGCCGCTGCGGGCGGTCGCCGGCTGCGTCGAGCTGCTGGCAAAAGGCTACCGCGACCGGCTCGACGAGGATGCGGCCGAGCTGATCCAGCACGCGCTTGAGGGGACGCGGCGGATGCAAAACCTGATCCGCGATTTGCTGGCCTACTCGCGGGTGGACTCCGGCGGCAGACCGCTGGTGCCGACCGATGCGAATACCGCGCTGGACGAGGCGCTCGCCAATCTGAGCGTCACGCTGGGTGAGCGCGCCGCGGTGGTGACCCGCGGGCCGCTGCCGACGGTCGTGGCCGATCCCCGGCAACTGGCGCAGTTGTTCCAGAATCTGATTGCCAACGGGGTGAAGTTTGGTGGTGGGCGGCGGCCGGAAATCCACGTCAGCGCCGAGATGAAAAACGGCGTTTGGCAATTTGCGGTGCGCGACAACGGCATTGGCATCGAGCCGCAATATTTGGAGCGCATTTTTGAAATTTTCCAGCGGTTGCACACCCGCCGCGAATACCCGGGAACCGGCATCGGCCTGGCGATTTGCAAGCGCATCGTCGAGCGCCACCGCGGGCGGATCTGGGTGGAGTCGGAGCCGGCCCAGGGCTCGACCTTTTGTTTCACACTCGCCGAATCCCCCAACCACACGCCATGAACCCGGAACTCCCCATCAAGCCGATTGAAATCCTACTCGTCGAAGACAGCCCGACGGATGCGCTGCTGACCAAGCGGGCGCTGGCCGACGCCCGGCTGATCAACAGTTTGCACATCGTCGAAGATGGCGTGCAGGCGATGGCCTTTCTGCGCCGGGAACCGCCCTACGCCGAGATGCCGCGGCCGGATTTGGTGCTGCTGGATTTGAACCTCCCCAGGAAAAACGGCTGCGAAGTGCTGGCCGAAATGAAGGCGGATGACCATCTGAAGGTCATCCCGGTGGTGGTGCTGACCACCTCGCGCGCCGAGGAGGATGTGCTGAAAAGTTACAAGCTCCACGCGAATTGTTATGTCGTGAAACCGGTGGATTTCGCCTCATTTGCCGAGGCGATCGCGATTTTGGAGAAGTTCTGGTTTGCGGTGGTCACCCTCCCGAAGTAGTTTACCCCATGATCGGGCAAACGATCAAAGTCCTGCTGGTTGAAGACAATCCGACCGACGTTCTGTTGGTGCGGGCGGTCTTGAGTGCGGTGCCAGGGTTCACTTTCGGTCTGACTATTGTCGACTATTTGGCCACCGCCATCGAGCGGGCGAAGGCGGAGCCTTTTGACGTGGTGCTGCTGGATCTCGGGCTGCCGGGCAGCCACGGATTGGAAACCTTCGAGAGTTTTCACGCGGCGGTGCCGGACGTCCCGATTGTGATCCTGAGCGGCCTCGGCGACGAGGAGGTGGCGATGAAGGCGGTGCAACGCGGCGGGCAGGATTATTTGCCGAAAGGCGAGGCGATGGACGTGGTCTTGCCACGCGCGATCCGCTACGCGATCGAGCGCCACCGCGCGCAACTCGAACGCGAACGCTTCGCCGCCGAGCTCCAGCGGAAAAACGAAGCGCTCGAAGAGGAGCTGCGGATGGCCCGGGAAATCCAGTGCGCGCTGCTCACCCACAAGTATCCGGAATTCATCGTCCATAACCAGAACGCCCTGCACTTCGCCCATTGTTACCGGCCGGCGGTTTCTCTCAGCGGGGATTTTTTCAGCGTCCTGCGGCTTTCCGATGACAAGGCCGGCGTGCTGATCTGCGACGTGATGGGCCACGGCGTGCAAGCCGCTCTGATCGGCACCTTGATGCGCGGCCTGATGCGCGGCTTGGTCGATCAAGCCAAACCCGTCGCTGCGGAGCCTGGAAAATTCCTCAGCGCGCTCAACCAACAGATTTCGGAAACCTTCAAACAAGCCGGCATCGAAACTTTCGCCACCGCCTTCTATTACATCGCGGATCTCGCCAACCAGCAGGTCCACTACGCGAACGCCGGCCATCCCAGTGCGATGATCCTGCGGCGCGACGCCAATGTCGTCGAGTGGCTCGGCGTGGGTGGCCAGAACCGGCCGCCGCTCGGAATGTTAGGGCGGACCGCATATCCCACGTTTCACGAGTCGCTCGCCGCGCACGATGCGATCCTGTTGTTCACCGACGGGCTCTACGAAGCGGAAAACGACGCCGGTGAGCCGTACGGCCGCGAACGGCTGCTCGCGGCCGTTCGACAGAGGTTGCATCAACCTTGCGACCAGCTGTTGGATGAGCTGATCCATGAGTCCCAACAGTTTTCGGGGCACGAGGATTTCGGCGATGACGTCTGCATCCTCGGCATGGACGTTGTCAACGGCGTCGCCGCGGCCCGCGAAGACGCCGCCTGAGGGATCAATCCTCCTCGTCCTTCGCGCCTTTCACCCGGACTTTGCCGCGGAGTTTGGCTTCGATGAACGCGTCGATATCGCCGTCCATCACCTCCTGGATGCTGCCGGATTCCTCGCCGGTGCGCAGGTCGAGGACCTTCTGATAGGGTTGGAAAACGTAGGAGCGGATTTGGTTGCCCCATGAGACGTCGCCTTTTTCGCCGTAGGCGCGGTCCGCCTCGGCTTTCTGTTTGTCCTCCTCGATGGTGTAAAGTTTTGCCTTGAGGATATCGAAAGCGAGCTCCCGGTTAGCGCCTTGGGTCCGCGCGGCGGTCGAGCGGATCAGGATCCCGGAGGGAAGGTGGCGCAGGATGACGGCGGTCTCCACCTTGTTGACGTTCTGGCCGCCCTTGCCGCCGGAACGGGTGGTGGTGATCTCGATGTCCTTCTCGTTGATCTCGATGTTGATCTCCTTGGAAATTTCCGGAGTGCAGTCGAGCGAAGCGAACGACGTGTGGCGTTTGGCATTCGAGTCAAACGGCGAAATCCGAACCAGCCGGTGCACCCCGCGCTCGCTCTTGAGGAATCCGTAGGCGTAGTCGCCGGTGATTTTCAACGTCGCGGTACGCAGGCCGGCCTCGTCGCCGTCTTGCCAGTCGAGAGTCTCGACGGTGTAGCCCTTGCGCTCGGCCCAGCGGGTGTACATGCGGTGGAGCATTTGCGCCCAATCGCAGGCCTCGGTGCCACCGGCACCGGCGGAAATGACGAGGAAACACGGCGAAATGTCGCTCGGCTGGTCGAGCAGCGTCAGCAGCTCGAAAGAACGGATGTCGTCCTCCAGCCCCTTGGCATTGCCAATCGCCTCGCGCGCCAAATCCGCGTCGTCGAATTCTTTGGCTAGGGAAACCCCCTCCTCGATGTCCGCGACCCGGCCTTCGAGTTTCAAGAAAGTCTCCAGTTTTTTCTTCAGACCAGCGGCTTTGGAGCTGATCGATTTCGCCTTATCCGAGTCGTTCCAAAACTCCGGGGCGCCCATCGCCTCCTCGAGAGTGTTGATTTGATTTTCAAGGGTCGGGACGTCAAAGATACCTCCTGAGTTTCGACAAGCGGCTTTTCAAGCCAGCCGTATCGAGCGCCAGGAGGTCAGCGGTAGGAAGTGAGGACATGCGGGCGGCAAGAAACGCCATCCGCCGCGACGAAGCAAGGCGTAACATCCGGGGATCCGGGATGAGAACGGCGTGGCCGCTGAGGCGACAGCGAGGCCGTCGCTCCTTATGAGAAAGGAGCGGCGAGGGACAGGGCGACTTCGGGGGCGGCGTCGAGGAAGGAGGGGAAGCGGGGTTGCCAGCCGGTGGCGCGGATTTTTTCGTTAGAGACCTGTTTGTGGGTCCAGCCGCGTTTGCGGTTGAGGTCGCGCGGACCGGATGGGGGCAGCGGTTTGTGGAACAGCGCGCTGAGTTTTTCATGACAGCCGAGCTGGCTGAGCGGGGTGGAATCGCTGAGGTTGAAAATTCCGCGCTGCGCTTTGCCAGAGGCGAGGTGGAAAATCGCGCGGGCGGCGTCGTCGCGGTGGATCTGGTTGAGAAACCGCCTGCCGTCCTCCTCGATGAGCGCCTCGCCGCTGAGGAATTTTTTCAAAATCACGCTGCGCCCGGGGCCGTAGATGCCGGAGAGCCGGGTGACGGTGCCGCCCGCCGCGAGCGCGGCCTGCTCGGCGGCTAACAACAAGCTGCCGGTTTCCCGGTCCGGGACGGCGGGGCTGTCCTCGGTGACCACCGAGCCGTCGGTCTGGGCGTAAACCGAGGTGCTGGAGGTGAACAACAGCGGCACCCCCGGAAACGAATCTGCTAGATTCTGGCAGCCATCGACATACACGCGCTGATAGGCTTGCGCCCCGCCGCGGCCGGAGGCGGCGCAGTGGACGATGAAATCGGCGACCGGCAGGCGCGCGACTTCCCCGCGGTTGCCGACATCGCAGGCGAGCGTGTCGTTGCCGCCGGAGAGCGAGGTGGCCGCGACTTCCCAGCCGTTTTCACGGAATTCGCGGGTGATGGCTTGGCCGAGGTAGCCGTGGCCGATGAGCAGGAGTTTCATGGTGGAATTGTTCGGAGCGCTGGCTTCAGCCGGCCTGTTTGATTAATATATCAGACTCGCCGGCTGAAGCCAGCGCTCCAACCGCTTTATTTGAAACCGGATCATCGACGGACAGTTTCCCTTCCTCCTGCATCATCATCACCGCGGTGCCGGTCACCGGCTTGGTCATCAAGGCGATCCAGAAAATCGAGTTCAGCGCCATCGGCGTCTGGTTTTCAATGTCGGCAAGCCCGTCGGCGGACAGGTGGAAAATGTTCTGGCCGTCCGCGACGAGGGTGACCGCGCCGCTGATTTCCCGGGCAGTGATGAAATCCGCCATCGCCTTTTGGATCGCCGGTTTTGGGGTCATTTCCGCACCGCAACTCGCACTGCCACTGCCGGATCCGGGCGACGGCGCGGCGTGGAGCGGGCAACACATGGCGGCAGCCATCCAAACAAACGCGCGGGAGCTTTGGGTCATGCGCGAGGAAACCGGAAATCCCGGCCACCGACAACCCCGAAACAAAATCCGAGTTCGCGGTCCGGAGTTCACGTTCGTGCGCGAGGAACGACTTATCTCGCTTGTCCCTGCCGATTGGCAGGAGGCATTACGAAATGCAGCGCGTGCGAATCGAACTCGGCGAACGCATCGATCGGGAAGTGCAACCTGCGGCTTAATCGTCCGCCGCCACCCGTTCCGCCTCCTTCGTCCGGATCCTGCCACGGTTCCGACTCCACTCCCCCCGCCTGAACGAATCGAACTCGCGATGACTTCAAACGCCGGTAAGGAGGAGCGGACTCCGGCCGCTCTAGCCCATGAGACGACAATGCATTGAGCAAAGCCACGACTGAGTCCACCGTTTGGGATGATTGATTTACCCGTATTCATTCAGCAATTCATGGCTGCTTTGGGGCACCGGCGTGGGGTTGTTGGTCCTGCTCTGGTTTTTCCATCACCAGTGATCGCAGCGGGATTTCCCTTGGCAGACCGGGCCTTTTTCGGGCTAGTTTGCGCCGCCCATGCCAACTGAAGCGATCCTTTCCACCGTCCGCCAATTCCTCGGCGTGGACCCGACCGTGCGCATCACCCTGGAGCCGATCAAACGCGGGGCCTCGGGCCGCACGATCGTCCGGGTGAAAACGCCGGGCCACGAGCCGTTCATCGGCATTCACTGGAACGAGGATCGCGAGGACAATTCCCAATTCATCCCGGTGGCGAATTTCCTCAAGCAGGCGAAACTGCGCGTGCCGACCATCCTCCATGACCGCTCGCGTTATCGCGTGGCGCTGGTCGAGGACCTCGGGGATGTCGATTTGCTGTCGTTGAAAAGCCGGCCATTTGCCGAGCGCCTGCCGTATTACCGCTCGGCGTTCGAGCAGGTGGACCGGCTGTTTTACGCAAAACCGGCGAAGGAGTTCCATCTCATGCCGCCGTTCGATGCGGCGCTCTACCGCTGGGAGCAGAACTATTTCTTTGAGTTTTTGGTAGAGGAGTTTCTTGATCTTTACGGGGAAGCCGCCGCACTGCGGAAGAACCAGGCATTCATCGACCTGGCAGAGCGCCTCGGCACCGTCGCCCGCCATCTGGTGCATCGCGATTTCCAATCGCAGAACCTGATGATCAAGGATGACAAGGTCTGGCTTATCGACTTCCAGGGACTGCGCCGCGGCCGCCAGGAATACGACCTCGCCTCGCTGATTTTCGATCCCTACATGGACCACAGCGCCGAGGAGCGTGAGGCGCTGCTCGCGCTGTGGGAGGAAATCGCCGACGAGCGCCCGCTCGAAACGCTGTTCCACGAATGCGCCGCCCAGCGCCTGATGCAGGCGCTCGGAGCCTACGGCAACATCGTGAAAAACCGCGGCGATAATTGGTACCGTCCGCACATCGCGACCGCCGCACGCTTGTTAGGCGTGGTCACGCGCGGCACGCCGCTGGAGGCTCCGCTCGCGCCGGTCCTGGGCAAGCTATACTAGCAAACACCGTGACCGGCCCGTTCCAACCCCATTTCCGGGTGCTGCTGATCTCCGCCGCAGTGGCCTTCGGTTGTTGGAAATTCCTGCCCGGCAGCATTCCGGACCGTACCGCCTTTGAAGTGGTCGCCGGAAGTTTTGCCAATCCCCCGCT
>JBIPND010000627.1:0-2925 GCA_044374015.1 Luteolibacter sp.
TCGTGGTTGATGGCATCGGTGTGCATCGATTTGACGATGCAGAGGTCATCCACCATTTTCGCATGCCATGGTAGCAGTTCGCTGACCCAGGCGCCGGATTGGCCGTGCTGGGCGAAGTTGAAAATCGAGGGAGCTAACGGGAAGGCGGATTGACCGGAGGTCATGCCTGTCAGGCGCTGGCCTTGTTCCTTGAGCCAGCCGTTGAGGTCCTCTTTGGCGCGTTTTTTGAGGTGCGGTTTGTAGTCGAAAAGATCGAGCTGTGAGGGCGCGCCGATGAGGGAAATGTAAATCGCGCGTTTCGCCTTCGGGGCGATTTGCGGGAGCATGTCATTGATTCCGGCGAGACTATCAGCAGCGGATAGACCGCGTTGGCCGAGCAACGAAGTGAGCGCGGCGACGCCGAGGCCCGCGCCGGATTTCCGGAAAAACTGTCGGCGGCTGACAGCGGAGTTGTAGGAGTCGAGTGGGTTCATGGGGTTAGCGGGTGACGGCTTCGTCGAGGTTGAAAATCTGGCTGGAAATCAGGGTCCAGGCGGCAAGTTCCGCCGCATCCAGACCGGTGGCGGCGGGCGAGGCGCCGGTGGCGACAAGCAGTGCCGCGTCCGCGGGATGGGCTCGGTAATGAGCGAGCGCCGCATCATGCGACTCTTTCACAAAACCCTTCTCCCCGGCATCGAGCACGCGGCTGAGCAGCCGTGAAGTGATGAAATCGATCCGGCCGTCGGTGTCGTTGACCGCGGTGATCGCCTTGGCACCCAGCACTCTGGCGGCCTCGACGAATTGGGGATCGTTGAGCAGGACCAGTGCTTGCAACGGAGTGTTGGTCCGGTCGCGGCGGACGCAGGTGACTTCGCGCGAGGGTGCGTTGAGAATTTCCATCGAGGGCGGCGCGGCGGTGCGTTTCCAATAGGTGTAAAGCGAGCGGCGGTAGAGGTTTTCCCCGCTGTCTTCACGGTAGGTCCGGGTGTTGGACTGCGGCATGGCGACCGCCTCCCAGATGCCTTCGGGCTGATAGGGTTTGACCGCAGGGCCGCCCACTTTGTTAGACAACAGGCCGGAGGCGGCCAGCGCGAGGTCGCGGATTTGTTCGGCATCGAGGCGGATGCGCGGGCCGCGGGCGAGCAGCAGGTTGGACGGGTCCGCTTCGAGTTTTTCCGGGCTGATGGTCCCGGACTGGCGGTAAGTGGCGGAGGTGACGATCTGTTGGATCATTTCGCGGTAATTCCACTTCTGCGCGATGAACTCGGAGGCGAGCCAATCGAGCAACTTCGGATGCGTCGGGCGCGCGCCCATGATGCCGAAGTCCTGGGTGCTCTCGACGATGCCGGTGCCGAAAAAGTAATACCAGGTGCGGTTCATGGTGACGCGGGCAGGCAGCGGATTTTTAGGATCCATCAGCCAGCGGGCGAAGCCGAGTCGGTTCTTGGGCGCGTCGGCCGGCATCGGCGGCAACACGGCGGGAGTGTCGGCGGTGACTTTTTCGCCCTTGTCGGAATAGACGCCGCGGGTGAGCACGTGGGCGAATGCCTCGCTGTCCTTTTTCTCCTCCATCACCAGCGAGATCGCGCCGCGCCCGCGCACCTCGGATTGGTCTTTTTTCAAGCGGTCGATCCGGACGTTGAGCTCGCGTGCCGGGGCGTCCACGTTGGCGATGAAATATTGGAAAAGCGCGGCGTTTTGCTCCTTGCTGCGTTTGTCCGCTTCTAACGTGAGGTATTGCCGCAGCAAGCTGGTTTCCGCCAGATCCTTGATTTCGGCAGGCGATAAAACCCGGCGATAGAGGCGGAAATCCTGCAACGCCACCGGACCGGTGAGTTTGGATTCCCCACCTTCCCTCGCGCCCAACCGGAGCGGGACGTTCGCCTCGATGTTGCCGCCGACCGAGTTCGGGTCGGCCCCTGCTTTCGAGCGGACCCCGTTGACGTAAATCGAAAGCGCCTGGTGCCCGGAAAGTTTGCCATCGAAAACCACCGCGACATGGTGCCATTTCCCGGGTTCCAGCGGCTTGTTGTCTATCAACTTGTTCGCCGCCTTGTCCCAGGAATCGATGATGTGGGCGCCGACCTGCCCCTGGCTGAGGTAAAGATCCCAGCCGCGGTAAGTTGGAGCGGGGTGCATCCGGGCGATCACCGCACCGGAGGGTTTGCCCTCGATGCGGATGAAGCCGCCATAAGTCACCCGGTCGCTCCGGGAAAACGAGCCGATGTCTCCCAAATCGATCGGCGTGTCACTGACCACCGCCGCCATTCCTAGCGGCCCCTCGATGCGTGGCGGGGAAACGTTCCATTCACGCGCCACGCCATCGACCGTGCCACGCAGCGGCCCTTCGGCGTCCACGAGCGGAAGGTGAATCGCTAGCGTGGAATCGGTCTCGCGGGGCGCGGCGATCTCGCCAGCCACCAGCCACTGTTCAAATTCCGGGCGGGCGGCGGTCTTGCGGGCCGCCAGCGCGGTTTCCGCAGCGGTGATTTGGGTGGTGAGAGTGGCCCACTGCTCGCGGTCCGGCGGGATCGGGACAAAAATCGAAGGCGCGTGTTCGGCGTTGTTTCCGTCCATCGCGGACATCGTGTTGTTGCGGAAAAACGCGGTGAGTGAATAGAACTCGCGGGTCGAGAGCGGGTCGAATTTATGGTCGTGGCAGGCGGCGCAGCTGGTCGTCAGGCCGAGCCACACCGCAGAGGTCGTGTCGACGCGATCCAGCGCGTAAATCGCATCGTATTCCTCGGCGATCGCGCCGCCCTCGCCGGTGGTGGCGAGGCAGCGGTTGAAGCCGGAGGCGACGTGTTGGTCGAGCGTCCGGTCCGGAAACAAATCGCCGGCGATTTGCTCGATGGTGAATTGGTCCCATGGCATGTTTGCCTCGAAGGCGCGGATGACCCAGTCGCGGTAGGGCCAGATCGAGCGGTGGTTGTCGATGTGGATCCC
>JBIPND010000628.1:0-2905 GCA_044374015.1 Luteolibacter sp.
CGATCCGGCGGGCGATGATGGTGCCGTCGAAGGGCGCGCGGATGGTTAGAAAACCTTCGGTTTGCTCGAAGCCGCTGAGCTCGGCCGCCGCGGCTAACAGGTCGGCCTCGGTGGCCTTGGTGGCGGACCGGCGCTCGTCGAGTTCTTCCGCGGAGATGGCGTCATCCTCGGCGAGCGATTCCGCGCGCTTGAGCAGGGCTTGGGCGAGTTCGGAGCGGGCGGTCAATTGCGCGATCTTCGCGCGGGCGGCGGCGATCTTGTGGGCGATCTCCGGGGCCTCGATCACCGCGAGCACGTCGCCGGATTTCACCCGGTCGCCGATGTCCGCCTTGGATTCGGCAATGGTGCCGGTGGCCCGGGAAAACAAGTGCGCCTGCTGCGCGGGAGCGGTCCGGCCGAGCGCGCCGAGCTCGGTGACGCCGGCGGCGGGAACGGCCTTGGCCGTGCGGACGGAAGGAACGTCGGCGGCTTCGAGCGCTGGTGTTAGAGCCAGCGCGCACAGCGTGGCGATGAATGGGAATTTTGATTTCATGGCGGGGAAATTGCGGTGGAAGGGGAGTGGGCGCGGCGTTTCATCCACGCGAAAATCGTCGGAACCAGAAACAGCGAGGCCATCGTGCCAAACACCAGACCACCGATCACCGCGCGGCCAAGCGGCGCGTTCTGCTCGCCGCCCTCGCCGTGGCCGATGGCCATCGGCACCACCCCGAGGATCATCGCCAGCGCCGTCATCATCACCGGCCGCAGCCGCGTCGTCGCGGCTTCCATCGCGGCGGCCACGCCATCGGTGCCCGACGCCCACAGATCGCGGGCGAAACTGGTGACCAGCACGCTGTTAGCTGTTGAGACTCCGACCACCATGATGATGCCCATCAGCGCGGGCACGCTCAGCGGCGTGTCGGTCACCCACAAACCGAAGGCGGCGCCGGACACCGCAACCGGCAGCCCGCTGATGGCGATGAAGGGCATGGTCCACGATTGGAAATTCACGACCATCACCAAAAACACCAGCACCGCGGAAAACACCAGGCCGCTGAGCAACTCGCTGTAAGCGGATTTCATCAACGCCGCCTGGCCGGCGAGTTCGATGCGGTTCGGTTCCTTGAGGCCGGACCGCAGTTCGGTTAGGATTTTTTCGAGATCATCGGTCACCGCGCCGAGGTCGCGGTCCTGGATGTTAGCCACGACGGTGAAGGTCGGCAGCAGCGTCGTGCGCGAAACACTGGCCGGATTCTTGCGCTCGCTCAGCGTGGCGATAGAACCTAACAAAACCGGCATCGTCCGGCCGGCCGGGGTGATCGGGATGTCGAGCAACTGCGTGGCGGAATCGACTTTTTTCGGCGGGGCGATGACTTGCACTTCGTAGGATGAGCCGTTGACCGGATCCGCCCAGAAGCTTGAAGAAACGCTGCCGCCGGAGCCGAGGAAGGTGAGCAGCGCGGAGACGGCGTCCTGCTGGGTGAGGCCGAGTTGCGCGGCCTTGGCGCGGTCGATTTGCAGATAGAATTCCGGCAGGCCGAGAACCTCGCGGAAGTTCACATCCACCGCGCCCGGGATTTGTTTGAAGCGCTGCACGAGCTGGTTGGCGAGTGCGATGTTTCCCGGAACATCCCGGCCGATGAAGCGCACTTCAAAGGTGGTGGGTGAGCCGGATGCCAGCGTCTGGCTGGTGGCGTCCGCCGGCCGGAAGAACGACTGCACGTTGGGAAACTTCTCCGCCAACATGACTCTAACCGCCGCCATGTAACCGGCGGTCGGCTGATGCCCGGCCGCGAGTTGCACCAGGATTTCACCGTCGAAGGAACCGATCGAGGCGGTCGGCACCCACGCCTGGTTCACCGATGATGGCGCGCCGATGTTTTCCGCGACAAACAGCAGTTCCTCGGCGGGAATGATGTTGCGGATCTCCCGGTGGATGTCGCCGAAAATCCGGCCGGTGTCTTCCAGGCGCGTGCCCGGTGGAACTCTCACGAACAAGTTCATCAGCCCGGCGTCGGTGGTCGGGAAAAACTCGCGCTTGAGGAGTTTCGCGGAAATCCCACCGATGGCGAAAACAGCTAACAGGATGAGCGCGACCAGGAGTCTGTGGGCGAGGAAGATCCGCAAAATTTTCGCCTGGAGCGTGGTGAGACGGTCGATTCCGGCTTCGATGTGATGGTGGATTTTCCGGATGGGGCCGGGTTGTTTGGTGGTTTCCGCCACCACTTCGGACGGCAGCATCATCGAGGCGAGTGTCGGAACCAGCGTCCGGGATAACAGATAGCTGGCGATCATCGCGAAGATGACGGCAAGCGCCAGCGGTTGGAAAACGAAGGCCGCGGTCCCTGTTAGCAGGAAGATCGGCATGAACACGATGCAGATACCGAGCGTGGAAACAAACTCGGGGAACGCGACCTGTTGGGCGCCGTCGAGAATCGCCTGATGCACGGATTTCCCGAGCGAGATCTGGCGTTTGATGTTTTCGATTTCGACCAGCGCGTTGTCCACCAGAATCCCGATCACCAGCGCGAGCCCGCCGAGTGTCATCAGGTTGAAAGTCGCACCAACGAGTTTTAATCCCAGGATCGAACAAAGCAGCGCCAGCGGGATCGACGTCAGCACGATCAAGCTGGACCGCCACGAGCCGAGGAACAGCACGACCACCAGCGCGACCAGCGAGCCGACGAGCACCATTTCCTTGAGCACCGTGCTCACCGCCGCGTTGACGAACACCGATTGGTCGAAAATCGGCTCGATTTGCACGCCCGGCGGCGCGGCCTCGCGGATGGCGGGCATGCGTTCGAGAATCCCGTTGACGATATCGACGGTGGAGGAACTGCCGAGTTTCAGAATGGAAACCATCACCGCGTTCTGGCCGTTCAGGCGGGCGATGTTGGTGGAAATCGCCTCGCCATCGCGGACGTTG
>JBIPND010000758.1:0-2905 GCA_044374015.1 Luteolibacter sp.
GAACGATGTCGCACCCTCGGCGCTGACTTATGTCAGCAACCCCGCCACGTATATCAAGGACACGGCGATCACGGACAACACGCCAACCAGCAGCGGCGGCGCGGTGGTTTCTTACGCGGTCTCACCCGCACTGCCGACGGGTCTGACGCTCAACACCTCCACCGGTATCATCAGCGGCACGCCGACAACCCTTACCACCTCCGCCAACTACACCGTCACCGCCACCAACACCGGCGGATCCACCACCGCCTCGGTGAGCATCACGGTGAACGATGTCGCGCCCTCGACGCTGACTTACTCCAGCAACCCCGCCACGTATACTAGGGACACGGTGATCCCGGACAACACGCCAACCAGCAGCGGCGGAGCCGTGGTTTCCTACGCGGTCTCGCCAGCACTGCCAGCCGGCCTCACGCTGAACACTTCCACCGGTGTCATCAGCGGCACACCGACGACCCTTACGACCTCCGCCAACTACACCGTCACCGCTACCAACACCGGCGGATCCACCACGGCCTCGGTGAACATCACGGTCAATGACGTCGCGCCTTCATCTCTCAGTTACTCCAGCAATTCGGCGACCTACACCACTGACATAGCGATCACGGACAACACGCCCACCAGCAGCGGTGGAGCCGTAGTTTCTTACGCGGTCTCGCCCACGCTGCCAGCCGGTCTCACGCTGAACACTTCCACTGGTGTCATCAGCGGGACGCCCTTGGCGGTGACTGCCACGGACAGCTACACCGTCACGGCCAGCAACACCGGCGGATTCACGACCGCCTCGGTGAGCATCACGGTCAGGGATGTTGAACCCTCGGCGCTGACTTATGTCAGCAACCCCGCCACGTATATCAAGGACACGGCGATCTCCGACAACACGCCAACCAGCAGCGGTGGCACGGTGGTTTCCTACGCGGTCTCACCCGCATTGCCGACGGGTCTGACGCTCAACACCTCCACCGGTATCATCAGCGGCACACCGACGACCCTTACGACCTCCGCCAACTACACCGTCACGGCCAGCAACACCGGCGGATTCACGACCGCCTCGGTGAGCATCACGGTGAACGATGTCGCGCCTTCCTCTCTCAGTTATTCCAGTAACCCGGCGAGCTACACCAAGGACACGGCGATCACGGACAACACTCCGACCAGCAGCGGCGGCGCGGTGGTTTCGTATGCGGTCTCACCCGTATTGCCGACGGGTCTGATGCTTAACACCTCCACCGGTGTCATCAGCGGCACGCCAACAACCATTGCCACCGCCGCCGATTACACCGTCACCGCCACCAACACCGGCGGATCCACCACGGCCTCGTTGAGCATCACGGTGAACGATGTCGCACCCTCGACGCTGTCTTATTTGAGCAACCCCGCCACATACACCAAGGGCACGGCGATCACCGCCAACACGCCAACCAGCAGCGGCGGCGCCGTGGTTTCCTACGCGGTCTCACCCGCATTGCCGACGGGTCTGACGCTCAACACCTCCACCGGTGTCATCAGCGGCACACCGACGACCCTTACGACCTCCGCCAACTACACCGTCACGGCCAGCAACACCGGCGGCTCCACGAACGCCTCGGTGAGCATCACGGTCCGAGATATTGAGCCCTCAGCGCTGACTTATTTCAGCAACCCCGCCACGTATACCAAGGACACGGCGATCTCCGACAACACGCCCACCAGCAGCGGTGGAGCCGTGGTTTCTTACGCAGTCTCGCCCGCACTGCCAGCCGGCCTCACGCTGAACACCTCCACCGGTGTCATCAGCGGCACGCCGACAACCCTTACCACCTCCGCCGATTACACCGTCACCGCCAGCAACACCGGCGGATCCACGACCGCCTCGGTGAGCATCACGGTGGTTTCGGCCTATTTCGCATGGTCCACCCAGTATCAACTCACCCAAGGTCCGGAAGGGGATGATGATGGTGATGGAAAATCGAACCATTTCGAATTCGTCGCCGGTCTGGTCCCGAACAACGCCGCTTCTGTCTTCAAGACCACAGCGGCCCCCGTCTCCAGACTGGCGAACCAAATGGCCATCGTCTTCAGTCCGATCATCAGCGGTCGCACCTACAAGGTCAAAAGCAGCAATTCTCTGGCCTCTGGAACCTGGATCGAACTGGTCAATTCCATCGTGAGTGATGCAGGTGATGTGCGCACCGTCATCGATTCCTCTGCCACCGGCGACAGGAAATTCTACGTGATCGAAATCACCACCCCCTGAATCTTCTATTCGGGAATCCAGCTTTTGACACGCCATGGCGCTGGGTTCTCCCCCGTATTGCCCGGGCCGAATCATCGTTCGGAACACGGGTGTTGGAAATACCGTTTTAGGTGTCCCCTTTTAGTGATTCTCGCGGTGTATGAATTGAAGTTCCGAACGCGTTGCACCCACGCCGCCGCGTACCATCCCATGATCGAATTCAGCATCAGCCGGGATTCAAGAATCCTCAAAAAACAACCCTGCCATAAAAACTACCGAACCAGACCTCAGGGCTTTCGGAAAACGTCATTCAGTGATGTGCCAGGCTCGGCAGCCCGGCTTTGCTCTGATCGTCACTCTCTCATTGATGATCCTGCTGACTGTGATCGCGGTCGGATTGCTGAGTCTCAGCGCGGTAACACTGCGCACGTCCGGCCAGAGCTCCGCCCAGCATCAAGCGCTTGCCAATGCCCGCCTCGCCCTCATGCTCGCCATTGGGGAGTTGCAGACCCAGATGGGTCCGGACCAGCGGATTTCGGCCAATGCTGCCATCCTCGACACGTCTTCAGTGAGCCATCCTCACTGGATGGGTTCATGGAACTCATGGCATGCCGACAGCAATGACGGGGTGGATCCAGCGAGCGAACACCGCACCATCATGGGGGGAGGCTCCGGGCTCGCACCCACCTA
>JBIPND010000630.1:0-2901 GCA_044374015.1 Luteolibacter sp.
TGGGTCAGAGGTTGTGAAGACTTCAGGCGGTTTGAATGGAATCGGGGGCGGGGGCGAATGTCAAAACGAAGTTTCAATCTGGCCGAAACGAAATGCTCGAGGGGTTCAGATGCGCGAATGGCAAGGAGCGGCGGACTCCGATCCGCCGACGCCCATGTGAAGCCAATGACGTGAGCGCAGCGCTTTGCATGGTCACTTCATGGGCTAGGCGATTCGGAGATCGCCTCTCCTTGAGTGAATTGTACCCGACGGCGAACCCCTAAAGGCATCGCGCCTCAACGCGCAATTTCCGCGTCCCACATTTCGCGCAGGCGCGGCGTGACGGGTCCTGCCGGATAGATTTTGTCGCCAACCTGTGAGACGCGCACCAGGCCGTTGATCGAAGAAGTTAGAAATACCTCGTCGGCGGTGTCGAGCTCGATGGGAAAGAGCGTTTCCGTCCAGGATTCCATCCCGCAGCGGCGCGCCAGCGCGAGCACGACTTCGCGGGCGATGCCGGGCAGGCAGCCGGATTCGAGCGGCGGGGTGAGCAGGACGTTGTTTTTGACCAGGAAAAGATTGGCGGTGGCGGCTTCGCAAAGGTGGCCGGCGGTGTTGAGGAAGAGGGTTTCCTGAAATCCGGCGCGGCGCGCGTGATCGAGGGCGACCAGGTTTTCCGCGTAGGAGGCGCACTTCAGCCCGGCCAGCGGCGAGCGCTCGTTGCGCGGCCACGGGGCGAGGTTGACGGCGATGGCGTGGGGAGTTTCTCTAACCGGCAAGGCGATCATCCATAACAGGGAGTCACTGCCAGCGGCGAGGTGGTCGATGGGTCCGGTGCCGGCGGTGACGGCGATGCGGATCCGCGCGCGGCCGGTGGTGAGTTGGTTCCTAACAAGCAGCTCGTGGGCGGTTTCTGGCAGATCTTGGAATGAGTCTGCCCACCCGAGGCGCGCGCAGCCGAGGCGCAGCCGTTCCAGATGCTGATCGAGGAATACCGGCCTGCCGTCGAGGGCGAGGATGGTTTCAAACAGGCCAAGCCCCAGCGTGATCCCTCGGTCCATCGGGGAGGCGGGGAAATCGATCGGATCGAGCCATTGGCCGTTGCACCAGAGCGCCGTCATTGGGTTGGAGGTTGTCGCATCCGGTGGATTTGTAAACTCTTGCGTGCGGGGGGCGAATCGTTGAAGTTCGGGCATGAGAGTTTTTGTTTTTGTATGCGGCACCACGATCGTGGCGATGGGCCTGGCGGCGCCGAAGCTGATGGAGAATGCCGGTTCGCTGGGATTCCTTCAAGGCGCGCTCACGCTCGGTGGCGGTTTGATCATCTGCGGGTTGTTTTCACTGAAAATGCCATGGCACGGATTGATCGGCGCGGGGGTGCTTGCCTTGTTAGGCGCGGCGCGCGGCGCGTTGAACCTGCCGGGCATGATGAAATTTTTCTCCGGCGACCGCGAGCGCGGCAGCATGCCGATATTTGAGTTGGGCGTGACGTTGATCTGCGTGCTGCTGCTGCTGCGGATCATTCGGACACTGCACCGGGAGCGGGTGCGGCGGATGCTGGAGTCGGAGTAGCCGTGACCGGCGCGGGCGTTTCGGGCACTTCGGTTTCGGGGACTTCGGGTTCGGGCGGTGCGGGCTTCGGCAGCAGGTCCTGCCACTGGTGGAGCTGATAGCCCTCGCCGAGGCCGCCGATCTCACCTAACAATTCATGGCAGCGCTGACGCCATTTGTCATAATCCGGCGGTCCGCGCTCGCTGTCGCGGCTGCCCGGGAAAACCACGTAGCTGACTTTCAAGTCGGAGATCGGCCGGCTGTAGGGCGATGATTTGGGATTCAACTCGCGCGCCATCCGCAGCGAGGCCTCGCCGACTTTGAAGGTCGGCCCGCCGTCGCCGACGATCGACGGATAGATTTTCTCGCCGTGGATGACCACGGCGAAGTCGCCGACTTTCGGGGCGAAGACGTCTTTCGAAGTCAGCAGGCTCACCGGGATCACGATGAATGGGTCGTATTCGGCGATCAGGTAGCTGCGGGCTTTGAGGTCGGCGATGCCGCGTTTCAGATAGACGATGCGCTCGCGCAGCCAGGTTTTGCGGGCGGCGGTGGTGGCGGTGGCGGCGAGTTCTTTTTCCGCGGTTTTGATCCGGCTTTCCCAACCGGCGACCATCGGGTTGGGGGTCGGCGTTTTTTTCGTCCAGCCGTAGCTGGTGAACGGCTGATAGTGGGTGGAGTTGACAATTTCGTCGGGCATCGTCGGCAGGCGGTCGCCATCGGAGCCGTCCGAGACAACGTCCATTTCCGCCTGGAGGAAGAAGACCCGCCGGCCGCCGGGAGTGCTGAGGTGGAGGATGGTTTCGCAGTCGTAGAGGTTGTGTTTGGTGAGCAGTTCGTTGAGCGTGTTGGCGTCGCGGCGGATGCGGGTGGTCTTTTCCTGATAGATTTTGGCAAACCAGCTGGAGACCTCGGCTTTTTCGACGAGCGCGGGCAGGCCGGGGAGGATGGTGGCCAATTTCGGATTCGAGGAGGTGAGTTCGGCCATCGATTTCGCGGCGGTGGGCAGGCGGAAGGTGAGTTGATAGCTGGCGGTGTAACTCGCGTCGTCGATGCGCTCGCGGGAGGCGATCCCGCCTTTTTCGAGGTTCACGGTGGTCTTGAACGGGATCCCGGAGCGGAGTTTGCGGACGTCGGTGATGCTGCCCATTTCCACCTCGGGGACCACCGGCGGGGGAGGGGGGATGTTTTGTTTTTTCGCGTCTGCGAGGGATTTTTTCAGGGCGGCGATGTCTTGTTCGTATTTGGCTTCGAGGTTGGCGCGGATTTGGGCTTCGGCTTGGCGGTAGATGTCCTTGTCGTCGGGAACGACAGCCACCGGTTTGGGGCCGAAAATCTCCTTGAGGCCGCGTTTGACCTTGCCGGGAAAAG
>JBIPND010000629.1:0-2901 GCA_044374015.1 Luteolibacter sp.
TGGCGATCTCACCGCGGTTCGCGGCCATCAATTTTCCAGCGGGTTTTTGGGGATCAGGCATGTCGGCGAGCTTTCTAGGGAGCGCCGTTCGCGACGGGAAGCGGAAAAAAGCCGGCGGGAGAAATTACCTCACTCCTTGGCTTTGCCGCCGGTGCGATGGCCGGGTTTCGACAAAATCTCGATGTAAACCGCCTCGCATCCCGCCGCGGCCGCCTGATCGATCGCCGGGATGATTTCCTCGACGTGTTTCGACTCGGGTTCCGCCGCGCCCTGGCCGACCCTGCAGTCGAAATCCCAGAAATCGACGCCCTCGGGCAGGCTCTTTTTCCGCTCGCGCTTCACGTATTTCCGGATGTCGGCCTTGATTTGTTCGACCACCCGGGGCGGTTGGTGTCCGGCGGCGGTGAGAGGAAATGTCTTTTTCATGGCGGCTGCTTGTGTCTCGTGCCAACGTTTTTGTCTAGGAGAAGTGTCACCCAAGGAGGCACCACACAGCTTGTAGCGGCGCTCTATGAGCGTCGACGCCATTGAGAAAGCCGAAGTTCGTACCGCGTTTGTCCGCCCCAAGCGGTGGGTGCTCCTGTGGTGCTGGCGGATGTGAGCCATTGCAAAGCGCGAAGCTCTTCCCAATGACGCCCCATGCACCCCACGACATGAGCACCCACCGCTTGGGTGGACCAACACGATGCTAACTTAAATTTGGCTTTTCAAATGAAACATCCAAAGCGGTGTGGCGCTATCGCTTCCCACCGCAGTCCACAGGGGCGCCAATGCATGGAGTGCGGTGGCAGAGCGCAGCGGCGACACCGCTTTGGATTCTTTGCGAAGCCCAAGGTGCCCGATGCTGCTCAATCATCCAAAGCGGTGTGGCGCTATCGCTTCCCACCGCAGTCCACAGGGGCACCAATAGGGAGTGTCGTGGCTCCTTGCTTGCGAACCGGGCCCGCGGACCTTAGCCTGCTTCCATGGCCATTGAGACGTTTGCAGGGATTTCACCGACAATTCACCCGAGCGCGTTCATCGCCGCGAGCGCCGACGTGATCGGGCGGGTGACCTTGGGCGAGGAAACCAGTATTTGGTACAACGCCACCTTGCGCGGCGACATCAATGAAATCGTGATCGGACCGCGCTCCAACGTGCAGGACAACGCCGTAATCCATCTGGCCGATGACTACGGCTGTTACGTCGGCGAACTCGTCACCGTCGGCCACTCCGCGATTCTTCACGCCTGCACCGTCAAGGACGAGGTGCTCATTGGCATGGGCGCGATCGTGCTCGACGGCGCGGTGATCGGCGAACGTTCGATCGTCGGTGCCGGGGCCCTGGTCACGGGTGGCACGATCATTCCACCGGGATCGCTGGTGCTCGGCTCGCCGGCAAAGGTGGTGCGGACGCTCTCGCTCGATGAGCAGGCGAAAGTTAAAAGCTGGGCGCAAAAATACGTGCGCGGCTCGCGGATGTATCTGGATCGCGCCGCCGGGGAGCGTGGATGAGGCGGCGGGGCAATCCGAAGCAGGGCGAGACGCCAAAGCCGCCATTTAGAAAACTTCCAGAACGGGATGGTCCGGCGAAAGCTCATTTGTTGGATTGACGGGGCGGGAAGGTTTTTGGATTTTCGCCGCAGCTTGGCCCAAGAAGACCCACGATCCACAATTGTTCAGTCCGCGCGCAGTCGGTGTTGGATCTTTTTGGGCTTTTGCGGGTCGGTGGTATCGATCATGGCCGGGCCCAAGGTTCTTCCGGTTTTGAATCAGCCGATCACGGACCGCAGTGGTTTGGTGGGTTTTCCGGTGGTCGTGAACCTCGCGGCCGCGTTCGGCACGGAGCCCATCGACGATCAGGTGGTGCGTTTCACGTCCCAGTTTTCGAGCGGAGAGGTGCGGGTGGTGATGGATATGGCGTTGTTCAGCAACCGCACGCCGGTGACCCGGCAGAATTTCCTCAACTACGTGACGTCCGGTGCCTATGTGAATTCCTTCATCCACCGGAGTGTCCCGGGATTTGTGATCCAAGGCGGGGCCTCGCGCGTCGTTGCCGGGGACGTTGAGTCGATCCCGACAAATCCAGCGATCGTCAACGAGTTTGGAATCTCCAACACCTTGGGAACCGTCTCGATGGCCAAGCTCGGTGGAAATCCCGACAGCGCCACCAGCCAGTGGTTTGTCAGCCTGGGCGCGAATTCCAACATCCTCGATCCGCAAAACGGTGGATTCACCGTCTTCGGACGGGTGACCCGCAACTCGTTTGGCAACGCCCAGATTTTCGGCGATCCGCAGATTTTTCCGATTTTCAACTATGGCGGGATTTATAGCGAGCTGCCTCTGTTTTATACGCACGACTATCCGAACTATTATTTCGATGAATTCATACTCTTCCCCGGCGTGTCGCTGGTCCCGATCCCTGCCGGAGAGGCGGGAGAGGACACCCGTCTAACTTACAACGTGGTGGCCAATAGTAATCCGGGGTTTGTTTTCACCAGCATCAATTCCGCGGGCCAGCTCACGATCTCCCCGCTAACCAGCGGGACCGGGACCGTCACTCTCAAGGTCCGCGCGACGGATTCTGTTGGAAACATCGTGGATGACACGTTCGTGTTGAATCTGACCGACACCTTCGCCACCTGGGCCTCCCGCAATCCCTTCCCTAGCGGCCAGAACGCGCCCGCGCAGAATCCGGATGGCGACACTTGGAACAACCTCCAGGAGTTCGCTTTCCTCGGCGATCCGGCGCTGCCGAGTCCGGCGGGCGGAGTGGTCTTCCCCGGGTTTTCCGGGGCGACGCCGGCCACGCGGTCGCTCACGCTGACTTTTCCGGTGCGCAAGTTCACCCAAGGGCTGGTTTACGCGGTCGAGGCGAACAACGGCTTGGCGGGAAGCTGGACGGAGATCTGGAAATCCAGCG
>JBIPND010000631.1:0-2899 GCA_044374015.1 Luteolibacter sp.
GCGACTGGCCAACAACTCGGCCCCCGCCTCAATGTTCAGCGTGATCTTGCTGCGAAGATGAATCGTTCCAGACAAATATCGCCCGGCTTGAATCTTCACCGTTCCACCGCCCTCGCGCGAACAGGTATCTATGGCGGCCTGAATAACCGACGTCACAACCACTGTCCCGTCGGACGACGGGACAGCAATCTCGGTGGATGCTCCGCATTGGACCGATAGGCCCCATGTGATCGAAGCGATCCACAGAATTTGGCAGTGAGGGCGTGTCAAGATTGAAAGAAGCACCATAGTGAGATTCGATTTATGCTGCGAAGCTAGCCAATACCTTTTCCATCCACAACACAACGATCAAGGGGGGGCGATAAATCTGCGCCGATCCTCAAGCGATGAGGCTCACCGCAATTCAAGGCGATCTCTGCGGATCACCAGCGTTTCCTCCGGATGCATGGTCACGAGCGCTCCATCAACACTCCCCCATGATCCGCGAAGACAAGGGACGACGTTATTTTTTCTTGATCTTCATCGCGACTTGCACGGCCTCGCTGCCCTTCTGAATCAGCACGGTCAAACAGCATCTGAAAACCCCACAAAGCAGGTTCACCGGATCGATCTCGTCTTTCCAGACATGACCAAACGTGGATGTATCAATCCGGCCCTTGTCAGAAGTCACCGTCCACTCGATCGGCCAGCGCCCGTCGGTGGCCGGAGATCGATTCGCATAACGTCCGCCGCTACGTCGATGCCAATGGCGACGTCCGCAACGAGGGAGACGTTCATGTCCCACCCGGCGGCCTTATCCAATCGGCTGCGGAACCATCATTCCAAAGCGCTCGGAATGCACCAATCCCTTCGTAACTGTCTGCCTTTCCGCCACCCATGCCGCCTACGGCTCCAGCCGCATGGAGCCCGTTTTCATGATTCTCGGCCAGTCTTCCGCCATCGCTGGGGACATGGCGCTGGCAACCGCTTCGGATGTCCGGGAAATTGATCGCAGTGAATTCCGCCGCCGCTTGGAAGCCGCTGGCCAGCACTTGCTTCCTTCGCCGTAAAGCAATCTACCTACTGCGCCGGTTCCGCGCGGATGCGGAGTTGGTCGATCTTCGCCCACTTGGCATTGATCGGGTGATGAAGTTGCAGTCCGAGCCCTTGAACTCCCTTGAGCTGATCAGGTGTCAGGACGACTGCCGTGCCCGAGGTCTTGGCCGTGGCGAGATCGTAGGAAAACCACTTTTTGGGTGGGATGCCGATCACGATATTCTTCCATTCATTGCGCGAGATTTCGATTCCACGGTGAGTTGCATACCATTGGCCGTCGGCAAGACGGACTAACAGGCCGTATCCCGTGGCGGCGTTACTCATCAGGTCGAACTCAACCAAGGACAGCGGAGAGGACATATCGCAACGGAAGGATTCATTGAGGATGTGATGGGTGACACCGATGGGCTGGGTTCCGGTCGCAAGGACGCCATTCGCGGCAAGGGCTGACTGCGGGGAACCGGCATCATCGGCGAGGCGCGCAAGGTTCTCGCCAGTGCCGGAGATGGTCCAGGTGCCAAGGCTGTTGGACTTTTCTCCAGGCGGGGCGAAGTCCTCGACCCAAACCTTCATCTTCCTTGGCCAGACCGTGGTGGCTGCTGGTGTGGTTGGTATGCCTTCGCCGTGGTCATTGATTGTCGTCAGCCGGTAGCTGTAGGTGGCTTCTTCGGTAACCGAACGGTCGGTAAACAGGCCGTCTTGGTAGGCGCATTCGCCGACCTTCTCCCATGGACCGCCTTCGGACTGGCGCTCGATGCGCATGCGATCGGCGGCGATGTCGGCGGTTTTCCATCGCAATTCCACCACGCCGCCAACGACCGCCCCGGCAGTGAAACGGAATGCCTTGAGCGGCTGCTTGCGCGTTCCCAACCCGAGTGCGACTGCGGATTCGCCTAAGCAAACCACCCCGTCGTCAAAGTCGAAAGCGAGTTGTTGGGAGCCGACCTTAACCTCGATGCCGTGGAGACTGCGCACGCCCTTGACTGCGGGCGCAGAGGTTTTAGCCGGTTGTAGCGTCATCACCGTGAAGACGTTGCGGTCCACATCGAACTCCACCCACTTGTTGTTGATGTATTTGGTTCCCCGATATGGGAAGCGCAGGTGTTCCGCTCCTCCGCCGCGCTCGACTTGGCCGGTGCGGAAGACGGGCTGCGCGGGCTCTAGGACCGTGATGACCAGCGTGCTGCCGACAGGCGAGGTGAGGGTGATGGTATTGCCATCGGTGGTGATGGCATTGAATTCGGGCGTATTCAGTCGCCAGAGCTTGCCGTTGAGGCTGGTCTCGCCGCAGGCCAGTAGGGCGGGCACGCCGGATTTTTGGCTGTAATCGACCACGAAGCTCCGCTGCTGCTCCTCGACACCCATGCCGGAGCCGGTGATGAGGGCGGAGCCGGAGCCGTCTTTCCCGGAGGTGAAGGCCTTCAGTGAGCCGAGACGGTCGTTGGCGGATTTGGGAGGCGGGCCGGCGAATAGATTGCTCTGGCCGGCGGTATCGCCGGTGCGGCCTCCGCCAACGATGAAGGCCGAGCCGAGACCGATGAGACGGATTGAATTCACATCAGGACCACTGTGGCCGCCACTGGCGCGGCGCGAGGTGGCGGTCGCCGTGGCGAGGATGTCGTTCTCGTCCTCAAAGGCATTGCGGAACATAACCACGCCGGTGGTTTCATCCACAAACGCGTTCATCCCGACAGCTGCGGGATTTTCAGCAGGTGTAGAGTCGGGGTAAAACAACAGGCTGTAAAGCGAGCCGGCGCGTTTGCTGTCCCAGGTGCCATCGCCCTTCGAGCCCACAATCCGGTCGTAGATCCACTTCAGCTGGGGGACACGATCGGGCTGGGCGTAAAAGAAGCAGAGGCCGGCG
>JBIPND010000632.1:0-2896 GCA_044374015.1 Luteolibacter sp.
TTGGGCATCGCGAAGAATCCAAAGCGGTGTCGCCGTTGCACTCTGCCACCGCACTCCATGCAGTGGCGGCCCTTTGGAGTGCGGTGGGAAGCGCAGCGCCACACCGCTTTGGATGAATTAGCAGCCCCGGCCACCTTGCCATCGCGAAGAATCCAAAGCGGTCCGCTCCACCCGTCTCAAGCGTCCCCTAGCAGGCCGGGGTACCAATCGTTCGGAGGGCCGTCTATCAGGTATTCGGGGGCGGCCAGCAGGTAGCGGGTGCCGGGCAGGATTTGCATGTTCCAGCTGCGGAAGTGACTCACCAACCGGGCGAGGTCCTCGTCGGGGGAATTCCATGGCAGCTCGCGGACTTCGTCGGTGAAATGATCGTAGCCATGCGGCAGGTGTTGGAGCGGTTGGGCGTTGAGCAACACCATGCCGACGCGATCGTCGGCGAAATTGCGGACCAACTCGCGCATCACCTCGCGGCCGAGCCCGCGGCGGCGGAATGGCGGGTAAAGCGCGATGAAGTGGATGTAGAGAATTCCCGGCGTCATGATCAGGAAATCCGTAATCGGATCGCGGAAGTCGAGGCGGTCCGGGGCGATGATTTCCTCATACAGGCTGCAAGTCGTGGCATCGAGGTCCCGTTTGTAGCCGTCATACTCGCCTTGGGCACCGCAGTCGCGCATCCAGGCGGCGGCTTGGCGGTTTTCCACTTGGACGTAGCCGATGAGCTGTTGGATGTCGGCGCGGAAGGCGGTGAGCCACATCACGGCCAGCAGCAGCGTGCCGACGCCGCGGCCTTGGTCGTCGTCCAGCACGATCGCGGACAGCTCGGCTTGGGCGGGATTTTCCTGGTCCCGCCACCAGCTCGCCCCGCCGAGTGGGGGGAAATCGCGGGTGGGATCCAGCACGGTCCAGGTCATGTGTTGCTGCGGATCCTGATCGAGGACTTGATTGAGCATTTTGTCCCCCACCACCTCGCCGGTATGCGTCCAAAAACGATGGTAGCGGGCCTCCGGAGAAAGGCGGCGGTAGGCTTCCGCGAGGGCTTCGCGATCCTCGGGGATCAACGGTCGGACGATGACGGGAGTGCCATCGCGCAGGGTGAGTTCGAATCGTTCCGGCGGCATGGGGAATGGATACGCGAATTCCGCGGATTTGCCCAACGTATTGACGCAGGCCGGTGAGTCCGCCACGCTGCTTGCATGAGCGCAGCGCCAGTTGTCGGAATAATCATGGGAAGCACGTCGGATTGGCCGACGATGGAACACGCGGCACGCACCTTGCGCGACTTCGGGGTGGCTTGGGAAGCGGAGGTGGTGAGCGCCCACCGCACGCCGGACAAACTGGTTTCCTACGCCACCCATGCCCGCGGCCGTGGCCTGAAATGCATCATCGCCGGAGCGGGTGGCGCCGCCCATTTGCCGGGTATGACCGCCGCCATCACCGACATTCCGGTGCTCGGCGTGCCGGTGGAATCCAAGGCGCTGCAAGGCGTGGATTCGCTGCTCTCGATCGTGCAAATGCCCGCCGGGATCCCGACCGCCACCTTCGCCATCGGCAAGGCCGGCTCGATCAATGCGGCGCTTTTTGCCGTGGCCATGCTCGCCAATGAAAACCCGGAACTCGCGGGAAAACTCGCCGATTTCCGCAAAAACCAGACCGCCGCCGTGAAAGCCGCCGCGTTGCCGCCTCTCGACCCGATTTGATTTCCCCCATGTCTGTTTCGCCCATTTCTCTCCAGCCGCCGCAGTGTGTCGTCGGCGTCATCGGTGGTGGCCAACTTGGCCGGATGATCGCCCTCGCCGCCCGCCGCCTCGGCGTGCGCATTGTCATCTGGACCGGTGGCCTGGAAGCGCCCGCGGTGGAGTGCGCCGATGAGGTCATCGACCTGCCTTTCGACGATCCCGCAGCGCTCGCGGATTTTTGCAGCCGCGTCACGGTTTCGACCGTCGAGTTTGAAAACATCCCTTATGAAACCTTGGAAAAAGTCGCCGGATGCACCGGTCTCTATCCGTCACCACACGCCATTTGCATCTGCCAGAACCGCGAGCGCGAGAAAAATTTCCTCCGCGAAAACCGCATCCCGCACACCTGGTATGCGGTGATCGCCGGCGCCGCGGATCTCGCCGCCGCGATGAAGGAACTCGGCGGCCCGGGCGTCCTCAAAACCGCCGATTTCGGTTACGACGGCAAGGGCCAGCTCAAGCTCGAAGGCGGCGAGGATCCTGCTGAAATCTGGTCCGGCTTCGGCGCGCCGCGTGCCGTTTTAGAGGCGTGGGTGCCGTTTGAGAAAGAACTCTCGGTGATGGCCGCCCGCGGCGCCGATGGCAACATCGTCACCTACGACCCTGCGGAAAACCGCCACCGCCATCACATTCTCGACGTCTCCATCGTCCCGGCGCGGGTCTCGCCCGCCGTGGCGCTGGAAGCCGCCGCCATTGCCCGCCGGGTGGCCGAAGCGCTCGACTACCGCGGCATTCTCGGCGTGGAGTTTTTCCTGAAATCCGACGGCACGCTGCTGGTCAACGAGATCGCCCCGCGCCCGCACAACTCCGGCCACCACACGCTCGACGCCTGCGCCACCTCGCAATTCGAACAACAACTCCGCGCGGTGATCGGGCTGCCGTTAGGCTCCACGCGGCTGCTCTCGCCGGTGGTGATGCTCAATTTGTTAGGCGACATGTGGCCCGGCGAAACCACCGCGCCGGACTGGCTGCCGCTCTTCGAAGACGGCGAGGCGAGCCTGCATCTCTACGGCAAGCGCCACGCCCGCGGCCGCCGGAAAATGGGCCACGCGAATTTCCTCGGCCCCACCGTCGAGCACGCCCTCGCCCGCGCCGAGGCGATGAAATCACTCTGGCTCGGTTGAGAAAGTTCGGACAAGCACGCCAAACCGCGCACTCCGGAC
>JBIPND010000059.1:0-9766 GCA_044374015.1 Luteolibacter sp.
CGTCGATTTCGCCACTGCGGAAAAGGACCTGCCCCGCACCTATTTCGACGATCTCACGGCAGGTGGCTACGGGCTTCCGGTCAACGTCGCCCAAGGTCGATTAAAAACGGATCTATCACTGGTTTTCGACCGCTCACAAGAGGGAAAGAGTTATATCAAGGACTACTTGGGTGCTATCGGTAACAAGGCGCTTCCCTCCCAGACCTATACCGTCAGTTCGCAGGAGAAATTCTACCTCAGCGATACCATCCGCAGCGGAGTTGCGGGCGGTGCCGGTCCGAACTGGGGCATCCTCTGGAACTATGCGAGACTGTGGAAGAACCTGTCGGATCA
Organism: Luteolibacter sp.; assembly: GCA_044374015.1. Taxonomy (GTDB): domain Bacteria; phylum Verrucomicrobiota; class Verrucomicrobiia; order Verrucomicrobiales; family Akkermansiaceae; genus Luteolibacter. The sequence goes on from JBIPND010000059.1 coordinate 334, forward strand.
ACGGATGCCGCTGCTTCTCTCGTCTCCCGCCGTCGGAACGGACGTCCGGGTCGGTGACTGGCCTCCCTATCAGAAAATCGGGGCGGGGTCGAAGCTCGCTGAGGACATCCAGCACACGAACAGCCCGGTTACTCCGGTGATTTCCCTGCTGCAAATCGGATTCCGGCTAAAAACCCGGCTCATCGCGGAGGACCGCTATCAACTGCAAATGCAGGTCAAGCCGGTCGTCGGCATTTGGAATCCCTACAATGTGCCGATCACCGCCACAAAATACATCTTCGACTGGGGCGTCTTCCCGTGGTTGCGCTACGGCTCGGGGATCTCGACAGGTGGGCAAGTGGCTCTACCAGCGGATACCGACCCAACAGGTTCTACCGCCGCAGTCGCCGAAGTCTGGATGCGCGAGCAGTGGAAGTTGGTGGAGAACAAGGACATCAAGGGCAAAACCCGTCTGACGATGGAGACCGAATTGGTGGACTTGCAGCCCGGGGAGTTCAGATTGTTCTCAGTATCGTCTTCTACGGACATGTCCGCGAGAAACAAGCTCAAGTCCGCCTGGAACGAGGAGGGAGCCTACGTGACCGATCTGATCAAGTCGAATGGCAGCCCGGCCATCCTAACCGGGAAACTGCCCAATGGAACCCCTCGCTATCTCTGGATCGGCGACATGTTTCTCGACGACGTGCAAAAAGAGACGACCCGCGCGCGTTTCCCCGATGTCTTGGCGGCCAACTCGACCCAGAGTTTTCTGACCTTCAAGGCCACCAACGACAACGGGTCGCTCGCCCGCTATTCCGACGTGTGGAATACGGGCAAAGGCACACCCTACACCGTGCCGGAGCGCATTCTCTCCGGTGCCATCAGCTCGACTGTGACCAAAAAGGCGAAATACAAGGTCGCCGACCTCGCCCTTCCAGGCGGCTATGAACATCTCGCCACATGGTCCTTTTTCCTCCGCGCGACCACCCAGTTAGAGGAGGTGGACGCGAATCAACGGGTGAGGGGATGGATCGACGCGAACCCGCGCGCTCTCGCCATCAACCCCCGCTGGGAAGGGGCGGTCGCCGCCGACGGCAAGCGCCAGGGCTGGAACCTGACCAGCGCCCTGATGGGCGGCGCACACGGTACCGGGTTGCCCGCGACGATTGTGGGTGATGGAGGCCGTGGCAATCGAGGGCTGGTTGCGGAGGCCAGCGAGGGCGGCGAGAATATCGAACCCCAGCTCGGCGATGTCGCGCGCTATCAGGGGCTCGGCGGCGCATCCAACACGCAGGTCGGGGGCCAGCCGAACGTCATGATTTACGATGTTCCGAGAAGTCCGCTTGTTTCTATCGGCCAGTTCCAGCACGCCCAGCTCGGTCGCTACAGCTTTGAGCCCGGCTTCGTCGTAGGGAACTCCTACGCCGACATGAAGATTCCGCTCGATGCCACCATCGCCAGCAGTTTCAACGGTTTCAATAAACTTGATATTTCGGACATTTCCCATGACGTTAACAAGCGGCTTTGGGACGATTTCTACTTCTCGACCCTCGGACTCGACTATCAGGGCGCCACGGGAGGCACGTTCGACTCGGTGTATAAATATGCCAGAAAGCCGTTCCCGCTGGCCAATCCACGGATGGCCTTTGTGCCGGAATCGGCCGACCAGTCGCTCGACCAGCTCATCAGCACCGCCGCCAACAAGCTGCCGGAAGTGATTTCCTCACGCATCCGGATCGGCGGCGCATTCAATATCAACTCCACCTCGAAAACCGCTTGGAAGGCCATGCTTTCTTCGATGGGAGCCTCGGAGCTGCCTCGCATCGATCCCGCAAATCCAACCGCGGCTCCTGTTTGGGAAAATCCAACAGGCACCCGTTTCAACCGCTTCGGCCACGTGGCCACGGCCGATGCCTTTACCAAAGGTGGCGATGGCGGGGATCCGGCGTTCTGGCTGGGCTGGCGCGAGTTGGATGCCGATGAACTCGACAAACTCGCCAGCGCGATCGTCGATGAAGTCAAGGCCCGCGGCCCATTCCGGTCACTGGCAGAATTCGTAAACCGCGATCCATCCGCTACCAATATCGAGCACCGCCGGAAGGGGGCGCTACAGGCGGCCATCGATCGAACCGTCAATGCGGCGTTGCCTGTCAGCATCAGTGACAAGCCCGCGACCAAGCCAAGCGGTCCGTTTTCCGATGCCGTCAACGGCGAAAGCCAGGCGGTCGGCCATGCGGGCTATCTGATGCAGGGTGACGTGCTCCAAAGCCTCGGTCCGATTCTCCAGGCACGCTCCGACTATTTCAGGATCCGTGCTTATGGTGATGCGCGCGACGCGGGAGGCAACGTGATCGCGCGCGCGTGGTGCGAGGCATTCGTCCAGCGCGGGGCCTCCTACGTTGATCCCTCGGATAGGCCGGAGACCCGCTTCGCCGACCCGCTCATCAAAGTAGCTAACAAAAACTTCGGCCGCCGCTTCGACGTGGTTTCATTCCGCTGGCTTTCTACCAATGAAATATCACCTTCTTGAATTCATGGAAATCAAACTATTCCTCGCATTGGCGCTTCTAGCAACTCCCGCGCTTGGCCAGGCCCCGCCTCTCAAGACCCGGCTCCTGACAATCTCGCTCGATCAACCACTCGAGAACGTTTTTTTCCTGAACGCGGGCAAAGTCGAACCATTCACCTCGGACCGGACCGGCTTGGGGAGTCCGTTTGAATACACCGGCCCGCGTGAGTTGATCCTCCGTGCCAATGCGGACGAGTTTGCCGCAAAGCCTCCGGTTCCGCCGCCGCTTGCCTCGGTGCTGCTGCCCGCACAAGCGAAGCTCGTCCTGCTGGTCGCCGGGCACATCGACGACAAGATCAAGCTCACGGCTTATGATGTCTCCTCCGGGGCCTTCCGCGCCGGCGACTACCGCGTGTTCAATTTCTCGGGTAAAACCGTTTCAATGATTTTCGGAAGGACCAAATTCGCCCTCAAGCCGGGTGAGGACAAGATTGTTTCGGACCTTGCATTGCAGGACAAGGCTCTGGATGTCGTGGTTCAGATCGCCCAGGTTGAAAATGGCGAACCCAAACGGGTCTATAACAGCGCCTGGGGCCACCAACCGGTGAAACGCAATTTCGTGTTTCTCTTTAACGGCAGCCATCCGACCCGGCCGATTGCCATCCGACGCTTCGCGGACCGGCCCGAATGACTATTTCAACCAGGACGACATGACCCCAATGCATGAGACGAACAAAGCCACATTCATTGATGAAATCGTGCATGGCGGTTCCTGCTATCAGTCCGCCCTCGTTTGGCGTGATCAAATGCTTATGACTGCAAAGATGAACCGGCCTGGTGTCACGACCATTTGAGGATCGAAGAGCCGACCAACAGTTGGGAAATGAGCTTGGTTCCCGATGGTTCCGCGAGTGATCATCAGGGCCAATGCCTACGATCAAGATACGGACGACGGAGTGGTCCAATCGTAAGACTTGAAATTTGTGATGATCGCCACTAGACCACCATGCTGTGGAGCAGCCACCCAACGTCCATGAACTTGAAGCGATTATGTCTGTTGGTATTTGCCGTCCTCGTCTCGGCCGGGCCTGCGAGCGGTGGCTCGAAACCACCCAACTTCATCCTGATGCTGGCGGACGACCTTGGCTACGGCGACCTCGGCATCACCGGCAGCCAGCAGATCCCCACGCCACACATCGACTCGCTCGCAGCAGGCGGCGTTCGCTTCACCAATGCCTATGTCGCGTCATCCGTCTGCGCGCCATCACGGGCCGGGTTGATGACCGGCAGGCACCCGGCTTCTTTTGGTTTCCGCGACAACCTCGCTCCCGTCCAACCGGGGCACGATCCGGAATTTGTCGGACTACCACTCAATCAGGTGACGCTTGCGGACCGCTTCAAGACGCTCGGCTACACCAGCGGGCTCGTCGGCAAGTGGCACCTCGGCGAGTTGCCGAAATTCAGCCCGCTCAAGCGCGGCTTTGACGAGTTCTGGGGCTGGTTTGGCGGCGCGCACGACTATTTCCGCGCCGAACCCGGCGGCGAGAAGGCGATGGCCGGGCCGATTTTTTGCAACTACAAGGAAGCAAAACCGCTGACCTATCTAACCGACGATCAGGGCGACGAGTGCGTGGATTTCATCCGTCGCCACAAAGACCGTCCGTTTTTCCTGTTCGCCTCCTTCGCCGCACCGCATACGCCGATGCAGGCCACCGAGGAGGACTTGAAGCGCTTCGCTCACATCGAGGACCGGCAGCGGCGTACCTGTTGCGCGATGGTCTATCGCCTCGATCAAAACGTCGGAAAGATCCTCAACGAGGTGCGCTCGCAGGGAATCGAGCGAGAGACATTCATCGTATTCCTCAGCGACAACGGCGGACCCACCACCGACAACCGCGCGGTCAACGCGCCATTGCGCGGCGGCAAGACCACCGTGCTCGAAGGCGGCATCCGGGTGCCCATGATCTTCAAATGGCCGGCGACACTGCCGTCTGGCACCACGGTGGATGAAATGGTTTCCTCGCTGGACATCGTTCCCACCTTCGTGGGTGCCGCAGGCGGATCGATCGACAAGGCGGACAAGCTCGCGGGCGTGGATCTGCTGCCATTTCTATCAGGATCGCGGGCGGTTGCCCCTCACGAATCGCTGATGTGGAACTATACGGTCGGCAGCGCGATCCGCACCGGCGAATGGAAGCTGATCCGCCTGCCCGACCGCCTGCCGATGCTCTATCACCTGTCCGCCGACATCGGTGAGAAAGACGATTTAGCGTTGCGCGAAGTGGAACGTACGCGGTCGATGTTGCAGGAACTCGGCGAATGGGAGGTGCGCCTGCCCAATCCGGTATTCCGAGAACCGGCCGATTGGCGGTTGCGGCACTTGAAGTTCTATCAGGGGTTGGAATAGACCCGCTCCATCATCGACCATGACTGTTCTCCGGGGAGTGGCGACTGCATCGGATCGCAGAGGCGCAACCATTCCGCGTGGCGCGGGTGGCCGTCGAGCCGGGCCATGTCGCCGGCGTGATCGGTGCCGACATATTCGTAGTAGCCAAACTCGTAGAGTTTCCCGTCCGGCAGGCGGTGCAGGAAGATATTGAAGTTGCGGATGTTCGCCTCGCGCAGGAGATCGCGCACGCCGGGACCCTCGTGGACGCGGCGGTATTCCGCCTCACACTCGTCGCGCAGGCCGATGACCATCCCGAAGCGCCGCACGGGTGGTTCGAGACCGTAGAAGCGCTCACAAGTGCCGCCGAGGAAGTCCGCACGTTCATCCGCGCTCAGGCTTGCGGCCCAATCGATGGTGGTTTGCATGGTGCGCTGATAACTCGCCGCGCAGGTGCAGACCGGCCAGTCGGAGCCGATCATCAGGCGCGACGGTCCGAAGGCTTCGAGCACCACGTCGAGGTAGGGTGCGAGCTGTCCGGGCGTCCATGTCGCCCAGTCCGCCGTGGTCACCATTCCGGAAACCTTGCAGAAAACATTCGGGCGGCGGGCAAGTTCGCGGATGTCCTCCGCCCACGGCGAGAGTCCACCGCTGGGGATGTCCGGCTTGGCGATGTGATCGACCACGAACTTCTGATTGGGAAATTGATCCAACAGCCGGATCGCCGGACGGAGGTGCGGCGGCTTGAGCAGCAAATCGTAGGTGAGTCCGTGCCGCTCCAGCCAGCCGATGCCGCGCACATGCTCGGGAGACACCGCAAATTCAGGGTCGGGCCTGTCATGAATCAATAGCCGCAGGCCCTTGAGCTTGGGATGCGCGGCGTATCGCTCCACCAACGGTTCGGCGTCGGGCGCGCAAAGGTCGATCCAGCCGACAACTCCGAGCATCCAAGGCGTGTGGTCGGCCAGGCCTAGCAGGAAATCCGTTTCAGCCAAAATCTCGCGCGCCTGCACTGCGACCGTGCCGTGAAAACCCATTTCAGATAGAATGGGTTCGAGATCGTTCGGCAGGAAGTCGCGCCGGAGTGCGCCGTATTCATCGCTCATCCAGACGTAGTCGTCCGCGTTGTCAGTGTAATTCCAAAAATGCTGATGGGAGTCGATTTTCATTAGAACCAGTCGATGTGGGTAATGGGTTTGAGGATCTGCCGGACTTGCGCCACCAGCGCGGGATCATAAGGCTCGGCGGCCCAGGCAACGTTGCGCTTCACGGAATCCGCGCTGGCGCTGCTGAACATCGTCGTCGGGATGTCCGGATGTTGGCTGGAAAACTGGAGCGCGAGTTTCGAAATGTTCGTGCCCTGCGCGGCACAGAATTCCGCGGCTTGTTTGAAGACGGCGCGCTGTTCCGCATTGGCCGGATGCCAGTCCGCCGGCCCGCGATCCGTGAGCAGGCCGCTGCCGAATGGGGAGGCGTTGATCAGGCCGATTCCCTTTTCCAGCGCGATCGGCAGCAGATCTAACAAGCGCGTGTCGTGCAGGCTGTAGTGATTGTGTATCAACCCCGCATCCACCGGCAGCGTTGTGAGAATGCGATGCCACAGATCCATTGGATAGATCCCGAAGCTCACCGCTCCGATGCGACCTTCCCGTTTCAATTCCGAGACCGCCTCGAAGCCCTCGTTTAGCGCCCGTTCGGTGTGCCGACGGTCCTCATACTCGATGTCGTGGATGTGGATGATGTCGAAATAGTCCGTGCCAAGCCGCGCGGCGCTTTCATCGATGGAACGCCGGGTGCGCTCGCGCGAGTAGTTGAGCGTGTCATCTCCATATTTCTCCGGATTGGTGTATTTTCCGATTTTCGTGGAAAGGAAATAACGGTCCCGCGGGATGCCCCGGAGCGCCTTGCCGAGCACGGTCTCCGAACGCGTGCCGCCGTAAGCCGGGGCGACGTCGAAATAATTGATGCCGAGATCGAGAGCGGTGTGCACGGCGCGGATCGCATCCGTCTCGTCCACTGGGTGAAAGACTCCGCCCAGCGATGAAGCGCCGAAACTGAGCGTGGAAACCTGGAGTCCGGTGCGGCCGAGTGGACGGGTATTCATGATTCGATCTGGATTTTAATCACCCCATCCTTGGCGACCGCCATCGCCATCGCCTGCGGGGTTTCGTCGAAGGGAAAGGTTCGCGAAATGAGTGGCTCGACGTGAATCCGCCGGCTTGCCGCGAACTGCAGCGCCATCGGAAACACATGTGCGAAACGGAACGAACCGGTGACGGTGAGCTCTTTCGACATGATGAGGTTGGCCGGGATCGGCACCTCGGGTGGAAGCGTGCCGACTTGCACGATCGTGCCGCCACGCCTCACGATTTTCAGCGCATGAATCAACGCATGCGTTGAACCCGCCGCCTCGAACACCACATCGAAACCACCGTTGGAAATTTCGAATGCCTGTTGTTCCGAGTCGGCATCTGCCGGATCGAGCGCCGCATCCGCACCCTGCTCGATGGCGAAGCTGCGGGGGAATTCCGCTAGATCGCCAAGCACGACCTGCCCCGCGCCGAAGGCTCGAGCTGCGAGGGCGGTCAACTGCCCGATGGCCCCGCCACCCGCGACGAACACGGAAGCGCCTGCTAGATTTCCCGCGCGCCGCGCGGCGTGAAGCGCGACCGACAAGGGCTCCAGCATCGCGGCTTCGCCCCAGGTCATCGCGTCCGGCATGCGGTGGCAGTTGTGCGCGGGCACGGCGACGAATTCCGCAAAGCCGCCGTCAAGATGCGGATCACAGCTCGCGGAGCCGAAGTAGCGCATGTTCTCGCATAGATTGTAACGCCCGCTCCGGCAGTGACGGCACTGCCCGCAAGGCTGCGACGGGTCGATCACCACGCGATCGCCGACCGCGAACCCGCTAACACCTTCGCCCGTCTGCGCGACCTCGCCCGCGAACTCATGCCCAAGCGCGAACGGACGTTTCGGTACGAAATTTCCCACCCGCCCGTGGCTGAAGTAATGTACGTCCGACCCGCAGATGCCGACCCGCCGTATGTGGACAAGCACTTGGCCAGGTTGCGCGACGGGACAGGGCAGCTCGCCGCGCCGGAGGTCTTCCTTGCCATGGAGAATGAATGCGCGCATGGGATTTTTGCTGGAAAAGGAGTGGGCGGGAACTTGCGTCACCCCGTCAGAATTGCGGGAGGCTTCCGCCGGTCAAGCGGGATGTCGCCGGATGATTCTGACGGCTTGGGAGCTGATCCGTGGATGAGTGGTGCCGTCGGAGAATGTGGCAGCGCCCGGGATCTTGCTTTCCGTAACGGAATTTTCCTCTATCCGTTTCATTCGCTCCTTCGAGGCACCACCTCGCCTGTATCCGCCTTGGCGTATTCCGGTAATTTAAATACGCATAGGCGTATTCCTTTGTGAAAAATCGTGGTGTAGTTCAACGTTTTCCATGGGCGGTCCTGCGACCGCTCAAATCCCCATTTGTTTTATGTTTCATTCATCGACCTTGTTCCCTTGCAATGGCTGCCGCGCGCTTCTGGCCGCGCTGGCGCTGCTGCCTGCAAGCCTCTCCGCTGCGACTGAAATCCACATTGCACGTTCCGGTAGCGACACCAACCCGGGAAGCGCGGCGCAACCGGTGGCCACTCCGCAGGGCGCGCAAGTCCGCGTCCGCTCGCTGATCGAGGCCGGCCTGACCGACTCGGTGGATGTGATCTTCGCCGCTGGAACCCATATCATGGACGCGCCGCTGGAACTGCGCCCTGAAGACTCCGGCACCCCGGCCTTCCCGATCACGTGGAAAGCAGCGACCGGCACCGAGGTCGTTCTCAGCGGTGGCAGGCAGCTCACCGGCGCATGGAGCAAAGGCGAGGGCGGCATCTGGCACACCGACCTGTCAGGAATTGGCTTGGGTGCCGGTCAGTGGAATTTCCGCCAGTTGTTTATCAACGGCAGCCGCGCGACGAGAGCCCGCTTTCCCAACGTCACGGAGGCCAATCCGTTTCTCTACGCGACCGGCGGCGGCTTCGATCATGTGCTCATCGCCCCGTCCCGGATCAAATCAAGCTGGGGCACCGCCGCTGATGCGCAAATCAACATGGTTCCCCAATCGAGGTTTTTCAACCAATGGAACACCATCACCAAGGTCGATGCCACAAGCGGCCGGATCGACATCGCCGACAGCGAGCGCCACCGCCTGATCGACACAGGGAGCTGGTTTTGGGTCGAGGGCGTGTTGGAGGAGTTGGACCAACCTGGCGAGTGGTTTCTCAACCCTGAAAACGGACGCTTGTCCTACATGCCGCCCGCCGGCGTTGATCCTAACACACAAACCATCATCGCTCCGTTTCTGAACCGCCTCGTGAATGTGAAGGGCGACATCAACGCCGGCACCCATGTCGCGAACGTCCATTTCCACGGCCTCAAGTTCCGTCACACCACCTTCACGCTCGGCCACATCGAGGCCCGGGTCCATACCGACACCGCGATCATGTTTGAGAACACCAACGACAGTTCGGTGAGAAGTTGTCATTTCGAAAACATCGGGGGTTACGCGCTGT
>JBIPND010000633.1:0-2889 GCA_044374015.1 Luteolibacter sp.
GCTCGTCGTCGTCGAGCACGAGCAGACCGTGATGCTCGCCGCCGACCACCTCGTGGACCTCGGCCCGGGCGCGGGTTCCTTCGGCGGCACCCTCATCTATCAAGGACCTCCGAAAGTTCCTAGCGTTCAGTTTTCAGTTTCAAGCAAGAGGAAGAGTGAGATCTCACATTCTTCCCTGAAAACTGAAAACTTAAAACTAACAAATTCTCCCGGCACTCTCCCCTGGCTCAGCGGCGGGAAATCCATCGCCATCCCCACCCAGCGCCGCAAGCCCGCCAAACAACTGCTCTCCATCCGCGGAGCCACCCGCCACAACCTCAAGAAACTCGACGTCGATCTCCCGCTCGGCCTGTTCACCGTGCTCACCGGCGTCTCCGGCTCGGGCAAATCCACCTTCGCCCACGACGTCCTCTATCTGAATCTCGCCCGCAAGTTGGGCCAGGTGGTGGAAGGTGACGCCGCGCCGATCAAGGAACTCAAGGGCTCCCAACACCTCGGCGGCGTCGAGCTTGTCGATCAAACCGCGGTCGCCCGCACCCCGCGCTCCACGCCCGCCGTTTTCCTCGGGGCCTTCGATCCCATCCGCCAGCTCTTCGCCTGCACTCCCGAGGCCAAGGCCCGCGAGCTTACCACCGGCTTCTTCTCCTTCAACTCTGGCGCCGGCCGCTGCGACCGCTGCGCCGGAAACGGCTTCGAAAAGGTCGAAATGCAGTTTCTATCCGATCTCTACGTCACCTGCCCCGACTGCAACGGCAGGCGCTACAAATCCTCCACCCTTGATTTCCACTACCGCGGAAAATCCATCTACGACATCCTCGACCTAACCGTCGTCGATGCCATCGCCTTCTACGAAGGGGGAGCAGGCGTCCCGCCTGCATTCCTCAAGCGCCACAACCAGATCATCAAGCTGCTCTCGCCCCTCGTCGAAGTCGGGCTCGGCTACCTCAAACTCGGCCAACCCCTCAACACCCTCTCCGGCGGCGAGGCCCAGCGCCTCAAGCTCTGCCAACTCCTCTCTTCTTCGGACGGACCGCGAGATTCATCTCGCCCGAAACTCCTCATCCTCGACGAACCCACCACCGGCCTCCACTTCTCCGACATCGAAAACCTGCTCGGTGTCTTCCAGAAGCTGGTCAATTCCGGCCATTCCCTGCTCGTCATCGAGCACAACCTCGACGTCATCAAATCCGCCGACTGGATTCTCGACCTCGGCCCCGAAGCCGGCAAACACGGTGGCCAGTTAGTCGCCCAGGGCCCGCCCGAAACCGTCGCCAAACTCAACACTCCCACCGCCCACTTCCTCAAACAAGCGCTAAGGAGCGACGACACTCCTGTCGTCACCAAATCCAAAGTCTCCAAATCCCCAACCCCCAATTCCCAGCTCGCTCCCAACTCCATCACCCTCCGCGGCGCCCGCCACCACAACCTCAAAAACATCTCCCTCGACATCCCGCGCGACCAGCTCGTCGTCATCTCCGGTCTATCAGGCTCCGGCAAGTCCACCCTCGCCTTCGATATCCTCTTCGCCGAAGGCCAGCGCCGTTTCCTCGACTCCATGTCCGCCTACGCCCGGCAGTTCGCCGAGCAGTTGGAAAAACCCGAGATCGACCAGCTCCAGGGCCTCCCGCCCACCGTCGCCATCGAACAACGCGTCTCCCAGGGTGGCGGAAAGTCCACCGTCGCCACCGTCACCGAGCTGTGGAATTTCATCCGCCTGCTCTATTCCAAACTCGGCACCCTCTACTGCCCGGACTGCCAGGTCCCGGTGGAAAAACAATCCCTGTCCGCCATCGAGAACACCATCCGCAGCCATCTCGAACAAGGCCCCGTCACCCTGTTAGCTCCGATCATCCGCGGCAAAAAAGGCTATCACAACGAGATCGCCGAGTGGGCGCTCAAACAAGGGTTCACCCGCCTGCTGGTGGACAAACAGTTCAAGGACGCCGAAGGCTTCACCCGTCTCGAACGTTTCAAGGAACACGACATCGATATCGAAGTTGCTAGTTTTCAGGGTTCGGTTTTCAGCGAGAAGAAAATGGGCAAGCGCGAAGCCCCTGCCCTGAAAACTGAAAACTTCCAACTCGCAAACTCCATCGCAAGAGCGCTGGAGATCGGCAAGGGCCTCATCAAACTCTTCACCGCCGACAAAAAATTCGTCCTGCTCTCCACCCACTCCAGCTGCCCCAGCTGCAACCAGTCCTTCGAAGAGCTCGACCCGCGCCTGTTCTCCTTCAACTCCCCCCACGGCTGGTGCCCGGAATGCCGCGGCCACGGCCGCGTGCCGAAACGCCGCCAACACCTCGACATCGCCCGCTTTGATTCCGTGTTAGAGGCGGAGCTCGACGCCGACCGCGCCATCGACCGCATGGACGACACCGAACTCGCCGAGTGCCCCGCCTGCCACGGTTCCCGCCTCAACCCCACCGCCGCCGCCGTGCGTCTCAGTAGCTGCGGCGTCTCGCCGCAGGCCGTGTCCGCGGCGTCTCGCCGCGACTCATCCACCGCCATCTCCGACCTCGGCCACCTCTCGATCAACTCCGCATCCACCCATTTCCAAAACCTCAAATTCACCGCCTCCCGCGACACGCTCATCGCCCGCGACATTCTACCGGAAATCCGCCAGCGCCTTTCCTTCCTCCAGGAAGTCGGCCTCGGCTACCTCCAGCTCGACCGCTCCGGCAACACCCTGTCCGGCGGCGAATCCCAGCGCATCCGCCTCGCCGCCCAGCTCGGTTCCAACCTCCGCGGCGTGCTCTACGTGCTCGACGAACCCACCATCGGCCTCCATCCGCGCGATAACGCCGCCCTCCTCAAAACCCTCATCGCCCTCCGCGACCAGGGAAACTCGCTCATCATCGTCGAGCACGACGAGGACACCATCGCCGCCGC
>JBIPND010000634.1:0-2887 GCA_044374015.1 Luteolibacter sp.
GGATTTTTTCTGGATGAAAACGGGGCGGAGCTTGCGGTTTCCGGCAAGGGTGGCGACGGCGGATTTGTAAACATTCCGGTCGTTGGCGCGGAACCAATCGAGGATCTGAGAGACAAAGGCGGGGTCAACGGCGGTGTAGAGTTCGTGGGCTTTCACGGTGAGGAAGTTGAAGTGGCGGGAAGTCAATGCGTTGAGCCGCCTTGTGGCAAGGGCGGAGACGCGTGATTTTCCCTCCCTAACCCAGAGAGAAGAAAAGATCATCGACCACGGATGGCACGGATTTACACGGATAGAGACCTTCGAATCCGCACGGATTTTGGCCGCTTGAAAAAGCCTTCAGCGCGACAGTGAGGTAAAACACCTCCACGCCATCCTCTCTTATCCGTGTTAATCCGTGAAATCCGTGGTTAAACGCTTCATCATTCCGGCGGTTTTTCTCTGCCGCGCGGGCCGCTGTCACCAGCGGAACAGCAGCGGCGGGACGACGATCCGGACATTGCCGCCTTGGCGGTCCTCGCTTTCCTCGACGGCGGTGACCACGTCGTTTTCAAACTCGGCGGCGGTCTTGCTTTTTTCCACCTGGGTCACATGGGAGAGCACGCGGAAAACGCTGCCGGTGACCGGGTCGATGCGGTTGACGTAGTGTTTGATTTCCTCGTAATCGACCCATTCCCAGCGGCCGGATTGGCCGGTGCTGGTTTTGCGGATCGTGGATTTGGTGGGTTTTCCTCGTGAGAGGGCGACTTCATCGAGGGTCATGCCGACGGCGACGCTGCGCGCGGCGATGAGTGCCTGAACTTGGATTTGGCGCTCGTAGAGTTGTTTCAGGTTGGTGACAAACTCGGGGTCGGTTGAGGAAAACGCCCACGGCGCGACCCAGCCGGCAATGCCATCGTGGGTGCCCTGGCCGCGGACTCGATAGATTTTATCGGTGATCGCCTCCAGCCGCACGGTTTGGCCGTCCTTGAGGGTGCCGAGGCGGTGCTGGCCTTCCTTGTCGGAAAACACCGGCGCTTCCTTGATCACTTTAAGGTCAACGGGTTTGGTCAGCGTTTGTTCGAGATAGACCACCTCGGGGTCGGAATCGAGCAGCGACTTGCGTTCCTTGCGCGTCGTTTGCGCGGCCAGCGGAATCATCAACAGGGCGGCAACGAGCGCGAAGATTTCCGGTTTCATAAGGGCAGGGTAGTGGATTTTTCAAAAAACGGAACTGGCATTTTGCTGCGACCCCGGAGGCCTCGAAAATATTCAGAAAATCTCCGTGGTTCGCGATTGGAGCCCGGCGAATCCTCATCCATCATCCGCCCATGAATTCGCAAGGCCACCTTTCGCAAAAGATGTTCGCAGTCGCCAAACAACACATCCCGGGCGGGGTGAACTCGCCGGTGCGGGCATTCCGCAACGTCGGTGGCGAGCCGTTCATCGTCCGCCGCGCGCATGGCAGCCGGATCGAGGATATCGATGGCAAACACTACATCGACTACATCGGCTCGTGGGGGCCTAACATCCTCGGCCACGCGCCCATCGTCATCACCAACACCATCCACGAAGTCGCCAAAAGCGGGATCTCTTTCGGCATCCCCAACATGTTCGAAATTGAAATGGCGCGCACGGTTTGCGGCTGGGTGCCATCGGTGGAAAAAGTCCGGATGTGCAACTCCGGCACCGAGGCGACCATGTCCGCGATCCGCCTGGCGCGGGGTTTCACCCAGCGCGATTACATCGTGAAATTCGACGGTTGTTACCACGGTCACAGCGATTCGTTGCTGGTCGCGGCCGGCTCCGGGGCGCTGACCCACGGCGAGCCGGATTCCGCCGGAGTGCCCAAGGCGTTTGCGGAAAAAACCCTCGTGCTGCCTTACAACGACCCCGAAGCCTTGGAAAATCTCTTCGCCGCGCGCGGTGAAACCATCGCCGCGATCATCGTGGAATCTTACCCCGCGAATGCGGGCCTGGTGTTTCCGAAGCCGGGCTATCTGGAGCTGCTGACCTCGATCACCCGCAAATACGGCGCGCTGCTCATCTTCGACGAGGTCATGACCGGCTTCCGTCTCGGCAAAGCGGGCGTGCAGGGGTTGGAAAATCTAACGCCCGATCTGAGTTGTTTCGGAAAAGTCATCGGCGGCGGGCTTCCGGTCGGGGCGTTCGGTGGCCGGGCGGATGTGATGGATTTCCTCGCGCCCATCGGCCCGGTCTATCAGGCAGGCACGCTCAGCGGCAATCCGCTGGCGATGGCCGCGGGATTGGCGCAACTGCGCGAGTTGGAAAACCATTCGGGTTTCGCCCGGCTCGACGCGTTGGGGGCGCATTTTGAAAAAGGCGTGCACCAACTCATGCGCGAAAAAGGCGTGCCTTACCGCTTCAACCGCGTCGGTTCGATGTTCTGCCTGTTTTTCACCGACCGCGAAATCGTCAACGTCTCGGACGTGATGAAACAGGACTTGGAGTTCTTCAAAAAGTTCTTCTGGGGTTGCCTCCACGAGGGCATCTATCTGGCGCCATCCCCTTACGAAACCGGCTTCCTGTCGCTCGCCCACACCGAAGCGGATCTGGACGACACACTGACGGTTTTCAGCGACGTGCTCGGCAGGATTTAGAACCGTTTGGCCGCGATCTTCGCCGCGCTGTCCGGAGTTCAAGCTTCAGCTTGCCTCTTCAAGAGCACGGTAAACCGTGAACTCCGGACCGCTTTCTGGTGGCAAGCGGCCGAATGGGTTGCCGCCGAGAAAAGACCGAAGCTGCTTTGCGCGTGGGAGCGCCATTCCGCGGTCCGGAGTTCAAGCTTCAGCTTGCCTCTTCAAGAGCACGGTAAACCGTGAACTCCGGACCGCTTTCTGGTGGCAAGCGGCCGAATGGGTTGCCGCCGAGAAAAGACCGAAGCTGCTTT
>JBIPND010000635.1:0-2885 GCA_044374015.1 Luteolibacter sp.
TTGCTCCATGAAATTCGCGAACGCATCGGTCCCGGCGTAGTGAAGTTGGAGGGTATTGCCGACGCGTGAGACACTCCATGTCCCCGGCCCGGAGGTGAAGCCGCTGGAATCGATGACGAGCTGGCCCAGATCCGCGGGGATGCCGCCTTGCGCATCGGCGATGATGAAAGTCCGGTCCACGTCGCTGAAATTCGCCGGGCTTGGGCCGGTGATGGCCAGGGTCACGGGTGCGGCACCAAACTGGAGCGCTCCGCGGATTTTCAGCAGGCCCGGAGCGCCGTTCCAATCGGAGATTTCCGATTCGTAGCGCGATCCGGATCCGAGCGTGAGGTCACCGGAGATTTCCAGCGTGCCGCCACCCGCTGCGGGTTTGAGAATTCCGGAACAGACCACGGAGCCTCCGTATTTACCGTGCCCGCCCAGCGATGCCTGTTGGAAAACTGATAGAAGTCCGCTACTGGCGCTGAAGTCACCGTCCAGCCGGAGGCTGCCTTCGCTCACCGCGACGGGGCCGGTGAAGGTGACGCCCGGACCGGCGAATCCGAGTGACAGGTCCCCTGCCCCGGTTTTCCCGAAACCGGTGGCCGCGTCCGCTCCGTGGAGCCGGCCTGATAGAGCGAGCGAGCCGCCCGCCGCCACGTGGACCACGGGACTGCCTGATAGCAAAATCTCGCCAGTCACGGAGTTGTCACCCGCCGTGCTGGCGAGCGTGGCCGCGGGTCCGTTGCCTATCAGATTCAAGGGTTCCGGGAGCTGGATGTTTCCGGAAAGTTCGAGCGCCGCCCCGGCCTGGATGGTGGTGCCGGAAGTCGCGAGCGCGCCGCTGGCGCCCAAAGCGCCGCCGCTGGCGAGTTGCAAACGGGTCGGGCTTTCCACGCTGACCGGTCCGTCAAAGGTGTTGCCCCCACCTAACAAAACGGTCCCGCCACCGCCGAGGCGCAGGCCGCTGGTTACCTCCGCACTGGCACCGGCGATGGGGCCGTTCCATTGCAAGGTTGCCGCGGGCAGCACTTCGATGCGGGCGTTTTTCCCGCTGGCGATGGCCATGCCACGCCCGCTCGCCATGCTCGCGACGACGCGCAGGGTGCCGCCTTGGGCGAAATTCAGACCATTGGCCGGCGCGCCGAGAGCGCCATCCGAAGCGACGTCGAGACGCACGCCGGCGGCCGTCCATTTCACCCCGCCCTCGAAGGTGTTCGCGGAATTTCCGAGGGTGAAGATGCCGCCGCCGTTGAGGTTGAGGCCATGGCCGGCGGCTCCCGACAAAGGCCCCGTTAGAGTCAGGTTGCGCTGGAGGTAAATATCCCGCACGTTTTCCGTCCCCATCGAAAGCACGACTGGACCGGCAATTTCAAGCGGACCGGACGCCATTCCTTCGACTGCCTGGTCGCCGATGATCCAGCGGATGGTCCTCACGTCGAAGGCGTTCGCCACCGAAATGGGAGAAGCGGAGTTGCCGCTAACAGCGTTGAGCCATTTCTGACCTCGTTGCGAGGAGGTGCCGATCTGCACGATGGAGGATCCGAAGGCCCCGCCATGGGTGACGCCGAGCCGCTGCGCGGATTCGAGAATGGTGCGGCCGCCATGGGTGTTGCTGCCTTGGAGCAGCAGCACTCCGGAGCTGCCGGGCCCGCGCACGCTGAAGCCGTTAGACCCGGTGATGTCGCTTGCGATCACCGCGGTCACGCCGCTGGCCAGTTCGACCAACGGGTCTGTGCCATCGAAATCCAGATTTCCTTCGTCGAGGCGGTAACCGCTTGTGCCAAAAAATACGGAGTTGGCCCGCTTGATTCCTTCCACGGTCACCGCCCCAGCCGCGCCGCCGAAAATCGCGCGGTCGGTGCCGTTGCTGATCGTCGGCCAGAATGCCTGCGCGCCATGGGTGGTGTCCCACCATCCGGGCATCGGATGGGACCATGTGGCGTTACCTCCCTGGGCTCCGGTGGCGGCGGGATCGATGTCCCAGGTGAGTTGCACCCCGCCCTCGCCTCCGGCGAAAGGATTGCGCCCCAACGCGGTTTCAAGCGCGTCGGTCATGCCATCGCCGTCGGAATCACGGTCCTTGGTGTTGGGCAGGCCATCGCCGTCCGCATCGCCGAATCCTTCTACCAGGTCGTTGATGCCGTCGCCATCGCTGTCCAGACCGTCGTCGAGGATGCGGATCCAGTCGATCTCGAAGGTCCCGGCGATGGCGACCGGATCGAGACGCAGGCTTTTGAGGATGCCGCTCCACGCGGCGTGTTCGATCAGGGGAAACTCGAGCACCTGCCAGTCGCCATTGCCCGTGTAGGGCTGCCCGATTTTCCGGGTTGTGCCAAAGCTTTGGCCTTCACCCGCCCAAAACAGATCCACCGTGCTGTTGACCGATGATTTGATGCGGACCGCCAGACGATCGACATTCGCAGCGGCAAAGTTGAATCCATGGTTCTCGATGATGGAGTCGCCGGTGGAGGTGCCTAACAAACTGCCGCCGGACACGGTGGCGGAGGTGATGGCGAAAAAGCTATTCCATTTTTCGAAGTTGCCGGCGTTGGAAAACTCCGCGCCGAGGTCCGCCAGGCTGGAGGGATTGCGGCCGATGGTGAGTTCCTCGCTGTCGTTCAGGCCGTCGCCATCCGAGTCCAGGCCGTTGCCGATGACTCCGCCGGTCCATTGCAGGGTCATCGTCTGGCTTCTGCCGGTTGCGACGGGTCGCAGATAAATGTCGCCGCCGGGCTGGATGTAATAGCCGGAGCTGCCCGCCGCCTCGAGGCTGGCGAGCGAGGAATGGGCGGTTGATGAGTGGCCGCTGACGGTGGTGCCGGTGAGCGCGCCGAAGCCGGTGAATCGTGCAGTCACGGTGTCGCCCGCCGTGGCGTCGTCGAGCCGGAAGGTGACTCTTTTAG
>JBIPND010000743.1:0-2884 GCA_044374015.1 Luteolibacter sp.
GCTTGCACCAATTTCTGAATTTACGTTAGGACAAAGAGTAAGCTCCTTCCATTTATTTGCGTCGAATGTCGAAACAGGCAAAGAGCTTCGCCTCGGTAAGGAGTTCAAGATGCCAGAGCACCCGGCGCTTGAAGAGAATGCCTTCGTGATCACCGGAGGACCCGGCGCCGACAAGGAGGCAATTCGAATCCTCACGATCATTCGGGACTATTTCATGAAGCACCGAGGTCGGTTGGTGTTGATCCAACAGGCGCGACAGAAATACCAGCAGGAAGCCGCTGCCTGGCACGCGGCAAATCCGCCCAAACCCGAGAATCACACCTTCTGGCTCAAGCCGCACAGAGGCAGCCGCTACCTCAAGGAGGAAGGAGACGCACGATGAGAGCGGGAATCATCGCGTCGATTCTTGCGACTTCCTTGCTGGTTGCCTCTCCAGCTTTCGCAGATGTGCAAAACTCCGAGGTGGTGCCAGTGGGCAGCAACAAGTTTCTGCGCTGGTATGGTCACGCCGGAAGAACGTATTTCATCCAAGTTTCCGATCCCAACGACCACCTTAGAAAATGGACTTGGGCTCCGATCATCGAGAGCGGCAACGACGAGGACATCAGCTACGAGGTGGACGGCACGGCGGACAAGGGATTCTTTCGCCTGTGGTTTAGCGACGAACCGACATCCGACCCTGACGGAGATGATTTCGACGGAGACGGTCTGAGCAATCTTGCGGAAATCACGCTTCACCAGACGAATCCGCTAAATTCCGATACGGACGGCGATGGTCTTTTCGACGGGTGGGAAGTCGCGAATTCACTGAATCCGAACGACGATGGTACGATCAACGTCAACAACGGTGGTTCAGGCGATCCCGACAACGACGGATTGACTAACAGCGAAGAGCAGGATTTGGGCACCGACCCAAACGATGCGGACAGCGACGACGATGGTATCACCGACGGGGGCGAGGACGATCAGGGCACCGACCCGAACGACCCAGGAGATACACCGGATGCGGAGTGGTTCATTCTCACGGGCGATCTTGACGAGGATGAGGTCAAGACGCGCAGCCGGACGGTGACGATTCCCGCTGGGAAGAGCCGGGTGATCGCGGTCGTCGTCGCAAGTGACGAATATCCCGATTGGACGGGTGACGAATCCGAGTTCAACGACACCTTGGAGTGGGACATTCAGCCAAGCGAAGGTGACGCGCTTCAAGGCAGCATTGACGTGAATGCCCGTCACGGCGAGTGGGAAGAGGCGGAGTTGGACGGCCGGGAGTGCCAAGGCTTCTCACCCGCTCATGTCGGGACGGGGATGACCCTCACCGCCCCTGACGACGCGGATTTGACCGTAGAGATTGAGCTTTCCGCGACGAACATCGGTGACGGGACTTTGCCTAGCACGGTTCTGGTGGGCGTTCTGCCCGTCGTGCCCGTGGAGTTTTTCCCACAACTTCTGGATGGCGATGGCGTTGCCATCGCAGGTTCGGAGAACCCTCGCACCGAATCCGGCCAGACTAACGGCATGACCGAGGAGAACCCGGTTGCGAACCGTATCGCGCACCGGGAGATGAAGATGCGAATCGTGGACGGAGAGGTTCTGGAGGGTAAGGAACTAACATGGACGCTGGAGCCGCTTTATGTCCATCCCGACGAACAAGACCCGGCATTCAGAGGCGAGTGGACGCATAGCACGAACCACAACACCTACTTCGAGACTTCCGCGCATTACGGCGCGTATGACTTCGCCGCTATCGCGGCGCAGCCCACGCCCGTCAGCACGACGACCACGATTGACGAGAGCGCGGAATCAGCTCTTCGCATCAACCTTCCTCCGATTGGCTTCAATCAGGCTCGCGTGAAGGTCGAAGTGGAGGACTTCCAAGGCGATCCAGCCAAGGTGGCCGACATGGAAGTCCCGGCAGTTGTCGTGATTGATCCGGGGCATGGAGGAACTGATTCAGGAGCGGTGGGGTCCGACGGCACAACATATGAAAAGAATTTGACCCTGTCTTTCGGCCTGGAGTTGCGAACCGAGCTAACTGGCCGATTTGTCGGCCTTGCCCCATTTCACAGAGTGTTGATCACAAGGAGTAATGATGTGTTCATTGACCTTGCACCGCGCCCTGCTATCGCTCGTGACGCTGGGGCGGATGTGTTTGCCAGCATACATTTTAATTTCGGCGTGGCTGCGGCTCGAGGCACAGAAACTTTTGTCGAGCGGTTAGCTTCAGAAGCATCGCCCGGAAATCCAGGTGAAAACCACAATATGGATGAGGATGATGCCCTCGCGAGCCCGTTGAACACAGAGACATTTGATGCAATTGCTGCATCCGATCAAGGTGCAAACAATCGAGGTGTCCAACGAGCTGGAAAGCTGGTGACGCGAGACGCGTTCAATGGAAATGAAGAGAATTACCATCCGCTAAGGGCATGCCTGATCGAAGTGGAGTTCATCAGTAATGCGACTGCTTTAGCTTCAATAACCGGGACTAATGGTAACGCAATCAGAGAAGCATTTGCCGAGGGAGTAGCAGAAGCAATCGTGACCGATATCCAAGTGCAGCCGAACTAAGAATATGAAAACTCTTCACATCATTGTAATTGCTGTTTCTTTTGCGCTTTCTGCATGTGATAGAAGAACCAATCCCGGCGTTCCGAAGGAGGAATCGGGAACATCAATGCGGGCCGACTCGAGAAAGGAAACTGAGCAGTCATCTCTAGGCATCAAGGAAAATCAAGATCATCGCAGCAAGGAGATGAAAGCTTTTCTAAATTCTCAATCTCCGCAATGGCTCAAGTTAGGTCCAGCCATACGTTCTGAAGAAGCGGATACTCCGCCCGACCCTGAGAGGGTTCGGTCCAGAAGTTTGGCACCAAAGGGTAGTTCT
>JBIPND010000636.1:0-2881 GCA_044374015.1 Luteolibacter sp.
GGTTTGGAAAAACGCAATCCGGAGGCGCTGCTCGAACTGGAAAAGGAAAACCTCCGCAAGCAGATCGCCCAATTCAACCAGGGCCTCTCCGCCCACGCCGGGCTCTGTGAAAAACTCATTTCCCAGGTGAAACGCCAGGAAGCCGAAGAGCAGGACCTCAAAGCCAAGGCCGCCGCCAACCTCCGCGCCGGCAACCAACGCCTCGCCGGCGAGATCGCCCTGGAACTCCAGCGCATCCGCAAGGACCTCGCCGACAACCGCTCACAACTCAACGACGCGGAAACCACCTACAAGGAACTGGTGCTGTCCCGCGACACCGCCATCAAGACCGCCCGCACGAAAATGGAATCCCTGCGCAAGGACCTCGACGGCATGAAAATGAACAAGGCCCTCGCCGAGATGAACGAAATGGCCAGCGGCATGCTCACCCAAATCGGCGGCTCCGGCGATACTTTGAACCGCCTCCATCAGATGGTGGAGGAGGAAAACACCAAGGCCGCCGGCCGCGCCCGCGTCGCCCGCGACAGCCTGGACACCACCCGTTTCAAAGAGAAGGCCGCCGAGCGCGAGGCGCTGGAAGACATCGCCCTCGCCGATCTCGCCGCGGAGCTCGGCATGGCGATGTCCGGCCCCGAAACCGCGCCGACTGGCGAGATCAAGAAGGAGATGACTCCGCAGTAAGCCGGTTTTCATGAGTCATCCGGCATCACCTGTTTTACCCGCGTGGGCGCGGGAAGTCATCGATCTTTACGAGTCCGGTGCCTGCGTCCAGTTCATCCTCCACGGCAACGTCAGCGACCGCATCCTGCTGCCGGCGGCGGATGGCAAAACCCGCGTCGCCACCCTCGACGAATTTCTGCGTGAGCGGCTGCTCGCCAGCTTCGACGTGGTGATCCGCTACGATCTCGGAAACGGCATCCGCGTGGAAAAAGGCGGCGACCGCTTCGCCGAGTGGCCCGCCGGCAAGGAAGCGGTGCTGCCGAAAAACCCGCGCGAGGCGATCCACGTTCTCACCCACTATCTGCGGTTCTGCGCCAACGTCTCCCAGCTCAAACCCGAGCGCACCACCCGCGTGGCGGTGATCGTCAAAAACGCCGGGCTGATCGTGCCGCCGTCCGCCGGCGGCGCGAATTACGAACTCAGCGCGATCGCCAGCCAGCTGCGCGAGTGGGCCGCGGACTCCGCGATCGCCAACCAGCACTGCGCGACCTTCCTCCTCACGGAAAATTTGAACGACCTCCATCCGCTCGTTTCCCAGAATCCGCAAGCCGCCTGCATCACCGTGCCGCTGCCGCAGGCGGACGAACTCATTCCCGTGCTCGGCCACCTGATCGAACGCTACCCCACGCCGCTCCAGCCGTTCTCGCAGAATCTATCGGAACCCGCCGCCGCCCTCGCCGGGGCCACGCTGCATTCCATCGAGACCCTGCTGCAAACCCGCCAGCACCACCGCCGCGAGCTCACGCCGCACGATCTGGTCGCGTTGAAAAAAGAGCTCGTCGAAAAAGACGCGCAGGGCCTCATCGAGTTCATCAAACCGGACCGCACCCTCGACGACCTCCACGGCCAGACCGCGATCAAAGACTGGCTGCGCCAGGACATCGCCCTTTGGAAAGCGGGTGACCTCGCCGCCTTGCCGATGGGCTATCTGTTCTGCGGGCCGGTCGGCACCGGCAAGACCTTCATGGTCGAGTGTCTCGCCGGTGAAGCCGGCGTGCCGGTGGTCAAAATGAAGAACTTCCGCGACAAGTGGGTCGGCAGCACCGAGAGCAACCTCGAAAAAATCTTCCGCCTGCTCGATGCGCTCGGCCGCTGCATCGTCTTCGTCGATGAAGCGGACCAAGCCCTCGGCCGCCGCAACGCCGACTCCGGCGATTCCGGGGTTTCCGGCCGTGTCTATGGCATGATGGCCGAGCGCATGAGCGATTCCCGCAAGCGCGGCCGCGTGCTCTGGGTGCTGGCCACCAGCCGCCCCGACCTCGTCGAAGTGGACCTCAAACGCCCCGGCCGCGTGGATGTGAAAATTCCGTTGTTTCCCACCGCCACGCCGGAGGAAGGCTACATGCTCATCCGCGCCCTCGCCAAACGCCGCGGGGTGATGCTGGATGAAAAACTTCCCGAAGATCTCCGCACCGGCATCCCGGACCTGCTCACTCCGGGTGCGGCGGAAGCTTTATCCGTCAAACTCTACCGCAGTTTGAAAACCGGAGCCGCCGGTCCGTTAGGAGCCCTGTCCGCCGCGCTCCGCGACTATCAGGCGCCAGTCCCGCTGTCGGTGATCGAAGCGCAGATCGTTCTCGCCGCCGACGAAGCCACCGACCTCAGCTTCGTCCCCGAGCGCTTCCGCCAGGGAATCTAGCAGCGGCTTCCATGATTCGCCGGGGAGGAATCTGGACCACTTTTTCAAGTTACTTTAGTCATCTTGATTTTTTTATCCTGAATAATGTCAGCCCTACGTGATTGCGTATCCCTCTTCCAAACGGTTGAATGCCAGTTGATTGTGAGGGAAAATGAGGTTGGGCTAACCGACGGCGTGTCGATCGCTTGTTCTGTTGGAATGGGTTGTTACTTTTTCGCCGCCCCCCCCCATGAAAACTACAAAACGACTGATTTGTGCGCTAGCGTTGTCGGCTGCTTGTGCGGCGTCCCATGTTCAAGCCCAAAACCTTTCGGCGGACTTCGTCGAAGTCAAATCCCCGATCGGAGTCACCGGCACGATGGACGACGGCGGTTTCATTCAGGCATATCCTTCCGGCGTGTTGCTCTTCACCGAATTCGAGGCATTTTGCGTCGAGCCATTGCAGGGCCTGAGCTACGGACAAAACCTGATTTTCGAAATTCAGGACCCGACCACGCTCGACAACCGCTTCATAATTTCAAG
>JBIPND010000637.1:0-2879 GCA_044374015.1 Luteolibacter sp.
GACGGTAGGTCTCGCTTTTTCCAAATGAATGATCCACTCCCGTCCAACTCCAGCCTCGCTGGCCAAAGTGGCTTGGCTCCATCCTTTGTCCCGCCGCAAACCGCGAATCACGGCTGCCAGCTCACGCACACTTTGAACTTCCATACTCGAAATGTAGTAAAGTCGCCGGACGACGACAAGAAGAATTGTCGCCGTTCATCCACATTACGAAGTGTGGGCGACTGCCGACATTGGGATCGGCCTCTACTGTCTGGACTCAAATATTTCGCTGAAATCAACCTGGCCGGATATTCATGATTTTCGTGGCCTCTGCTTTGGGCATCACGCCGACGTAGTGGGACTTCAGAACCTGGACTCCGCCGGAATGTCCGAATTCGAACGTCAGGGATTCCAATGGCTTGCCGAGGGCGATCAGGACGGAGGCATGCGTATGGCGAAGGGCGTTGTGGGGCCACTCCGGCAGAGCCTTGGGCGGCACATGGGGCTCGACCAGATCGGACCAGACCTTCCAACCGGCAAGGCGGCGAACCGCCTTTTCCTTTTTGTGCCAGTTGGCGGGAAGCACCGTCTCCTCCAGAGGGTAAGCCTTCAGCCAGGCTTTGAGCGGTGTCGGCATCTGGATAAACCTGCGGCGGCCGGTTTTGGTGGAAGTCGCCGGCAGGTTGATGCCGGATGACGTGACATCGCTGGCTTGCAATCGGGTAAGCTCCGCCTTCCGCATGCCGGTAAAAAGTGAGATGGCGAAACCTGGAACACATTCCGGATAGTGCTTTTTGGCCGTTTCCAAAAGCTTGAGACATTGCTTCGCGTTCAGGACCCCGATTTCATCCTTGGTGGTTTCCTTGCGTTCGAGAACCTCGACTCGTTTCGCGTCGCACCAGTCCCTTGGATGTTTTGCACTCCATCGCCAGAATGCGGAGATCAGTCGAGAGAGTCCGTTGAAGCTGGCGGGACTCGGCGCGAATTTTTCCGTATGGACCAGCAGTTCGGCCCCCGTGATCGACGAGAGCACTCTCCCGGCGAACGACTTCAAAAGGTCGCGCTCCATATATTCGTAGGCCTTGGCATGAGCGTCGCTTCGATTCGACTTCGACTTGCGAAAGCTTGTGAGAGCGTCCTCGATCGAGGAACTCGCGAGTTCGGTGTTCTTTGAGATCACCGCCATGCGCGCCGCCTCAAGCAGAGAAATACCAAAAGGTGCGAGGAGAGCTGCCGCCCGAGTGGCCTCGTCCGCTAAGGAAGGAGTGATCACGCTGGCATTGGTGCCGTGATCCTCGTTGTCGGACCGCAACTCAGCCGCATATTCTTTCGCTTCATCCCGGGTCGCGAAAAACACCCTTTGCCGCTTTCCAGTTGGGGAAAGCCGATCCGGAATTTCCACTTTCCAACCGGACGTGGTTTTGACGAATTTGAAGGATGGTTTGCGGGCCATTTCGAGTGCCAAAATTACTGCCGGAATTGCCGGAATTAGTCCAGAAATACCCGATTTTGAGGAAATTGAGGATTTTGGAGAATTGGTTATCAATAAGTTACGAGAATACTTTTAGACTACGAATCAGAAGGTTAGGGGTTCGAGTCCCTTCGGGTGTACCACTCATTTTCAATGAGTTGGACTCCATCATTGTTAGTCGGCAATTTTACCCCTGGACACTCCTTGGACATTTTTCGAGTGAATCAGCCTGGTTGCATTTGACCCGATAAGGTTTCGGAAATGGAAAACACTTGGAAATTTGAGACAGCTTCCTCGCTGTCTTGCTCACTCGTGTTCCCCCTCCCTCGGACCCGCCTCGATCCGTCCGGGGGATTAAGCGGGTCCGCGAGGAATCGCTGGAAAATCATCAAAAACGCCAACCCGCAGTCCCACCTGTGATTCCCGCCGCATCCATTACCGAATGGTCCCAGCAATGCCCGTGGATTCCCCCCCCCGCACAGGAGGAGCAGAGTCTCGTCCTCTCGCGGGCCTTGGTGGAAATTTACTCCACCACCGAGCTTCTGGGCACCATAGTCAGAGCTCTCTATCAACGTCGCAAAGACCGGGACCTCTTCGACCTCTGGTGCGCTCATCCGGCTGGCATGTTTAAAGCTCCGGCCGTCGCGGGGATCTTTGCCCGCTACATGGAGGCTGAAAACCATTGATGAAACCTTGAAACATCCTGTGGTTTTTCCGCGTATGCGAATGTTTATGAAGCGGCGTGACTTTCTAGGCAAGGCGGTCGGCGGCGCGGTGGTGAGTGCCGCTGGGATTTCTCCAGCTCAGGATGCAGTCGCAACCGCGCCGTTGGTGCGGACACCGGCGGTGGTGATGGCCCCGCGGCAGGATGGCGTGGAGGTGGTGTGGGCGGTTTCCCGGCTGGCGAAGGGACGGGTCGAGTGGAGGAGCGAGGACGGCAGCACGGGCACGGCAGCAGCCGACCGTTTCGGCATGGTGCCACAGGGCGATGAGATTCTGCGGGTAAGGATCGACGGCTTGAAAGCGGGTGGAAACTATCAACTCCGGGCGATCACCGAAAGCACGGACGGCAAGGAGCGTGATGAGAGTGCGTGGAAAAAATTCAGGACTCTCGACCCGCAAGCGCAGGCGACGGAGTTCGTGGTGTGGAATGATACCCACCAGAACGCGGCGACGATCGAGAAGCTGCACGCCTCGACCCCCGGCGGGGATTTCCTGCTGTGGAATGGCGATACCTGCAACGACTGGCACCAGAAAGACTGGTTGGTGCCAACTTTGCTGCATCCGGCGGGGCAGGACGTCAGCGATGGCAGGCCCTTGCTGCTGGTCTGGGGCAATCACGATGTCCGTGGCAAGTGGGCCTACAAGCTGCCGGAGTTGGTGGCGACGCCGGCCGGCCGGCCGTTCTACGCCTTCCGCAGCGGCCCGG
>JBIPND010000638.1:0-2877 GCA_044374015.1 Luteolibacter sp.
CTCGCCGTCACCGAAGGCAACGTCCTCGACTGGCTTGACCTTTGCGACGAAGTCCACACCATGACCTCCACCGTGGGATTCGAAGCATTGATCAGAAACGTTCCAGTGGTGACTTACGGCCTGCCGTTTTACGCCGCTTGGGGGCTGACGACGGACCGCCTCGAGTGCCCGCGCCGGACCCGCCAGCTTACGCTCGAAGAACTCGTTTGCGGGGCCTTGATCAAATACCCGCGCTACCTCAATCCCGCGACCGGGGAATTCACCACCGCCCTCAAAGTCGCCCGACTGCTCACTTCCGATGGTGCCGCCGGCGATGAGCGCGCCTGGCACCTGAAAACCGTTTCCAAACTCAAAAAACTCTGGGTGGAGCTCGCACGCTGACCGATGGACGCCACCCGTAAGCCGCTCCACCTCGAAATCGTCACGGACACCTACGTCCCGGACATCAACGGCGTGGCCAATTCCCTCGGCCGCCTCTGCACCGGCCTGCGCGACCGCGGCCACCGGGTGGAAATCATCCGCTCGGGAAAATCCCATGGGGCTAACGAGGCCACCGTGCTGTCGTGGCCGCTGCCCGGTTATTGGGAAATCAAAGTGGGCGCGCCCATCCCCGGCGAATTACGCCGCCGCTGGCAAAAGGACCGGCCGGATCTCGTTTACGTCGCCATCGAGACCCCACTCGGATTCTCCGCGGCGGCTGCGGCCCTGCGGTTGGGGATTCCGGTCGTCGGCGGATTTCACACGAATTTCCGCGAATACCTCCAGAAATACGGCGTCGATTGGATCGGCAAACAAGTCTGGCGCTATCAGAAATGGTTTCACGACCGCCTCGACTGCACGCTGGTGCCCTCGCCCGACGCCCGTGACAAGCTGGTCAGCGCCGGTTTCGAAAAAGTCGGAGTGCTCGGCCGCGGCGTCGATACCACGCTCTTCGATCCCGCCCGCCGCAGCGGCGCGCTCCGCCGCGAGTGGGGCGTCGCCGAGGACACGCCAGTGGTGCTCGTCGTCGGCCGGATTTCATCGGAAAAAAACATCGGGCTCGCCATCCGCGCTTTTTCCCGGATGCGGGAAACTTGCCCGCAAGCCGTCTGCATCGTCGTCGGCAACGGCCCGTTCCGCTCGCGTTTGATGCGTGAGCACCCCGAAGTCCGCTTTCCCGGCTACCTCGTCGGCGAGCCGCTGGCGGAATGTTATGCCTCCTGCGACATCATGCTTTTCCCCAGCGAAACGGAGACCTTTGGCAACGTCCTCATCGAAGGCATGGCCAGCGGCCTCGCCACCGTCGCCTACGACTACGCCGCCGCCGCCTGGCATTGCCACAATGGCATCAACGGCCTCAAAGTCCCCAAAGGCGATGAACCCGCATTCCTCGATGCCGCCCAATCCCTGCTGGATCCCGAGCTCCGCCGGAAACTCGGCCGCGAGGCACGACGCACGGCGGAAATGTTAGGCTGGCCGTCCATCGTCGCGGAACTCGAAACCCTCTTCCGCGAAGTGATCGAAAATCACCGAACCAAGCCCTAACATTCATTCAACCATGTCCCACCGCACCTCCCCCGCCGATCTCGACGGCATGCCGCCTGGCATTCCCTACATCATCGGCAACGAGGCGGCGGAGCGCTTTTCCTTCTATGGCATGCGCACGATCCTGGTCGTGTTCATGGCGCAGTATCTGGTTTACATGGACGGCAGCGGCGGCCGCGCGTTGAGCGGCAACCAGGCGGTCGAGTATTATCACCAATTCACCAGTTGGGTTTATTTCACCCCGCTGTTAGGCGCGTTGCTCGCGGATATATTTCTCGGCAAATACCGCACCATTCTCTGGCTCTCGATGGTCTATTGCCTCGGCCACGCCGCGCTCGCCTGCATGGGAACCTATGGCAACTCGCCGTGGTGGTTGTTCTCCGGATTGTTCCTGATCTGCATCGGTTCCGGCGGCATCAAGCCCTGCGTCTCCGCCCACGTCGGCGACCAGTTCGGCAAACGCAACTCGCGCCTGATTCCACGCATCTACAACTGGTTCTACTTCTCCATCAACTTCGGTTCCTTTTTCTCCACCCTGCTCACGCCATGGCTGTTGGAAAAACATGGACCCCACTGGGCCTTCGGCGTGCCCGGCGTGCTGATGGCGATCGCGACCTTCATGTTTTGGTTAGGCCGGAAACGCTTCGTCCACATCCCGCCGTCCGGCATCGGCTTCTTCCGCGAGGCGTTTTCCCGCGACGGCCTGGTCGCCCTGGGCAAGCTCGGCCCGTTGTTTGTCTTCATCGCGGTGTTCTGGTCGCTCTACGATCAAACCGGCTCGTCGTGGGTGCTCCAGGCGCAACAGATGGATTTGCACTTCCTCGGCGTCACCTGGCTCGAATCCCAGATCCAGGCGGTCAACCCGATCCTCATCCTGATCTTCATCCCGCTGTTCACCTTCATCATCTACCCGATGATGGACCGGGTTTTCCCGCTCACACCGTTGCGCAAAATCGGCATCGGCATGCTGCTGATGGCCGCGTCGTTCGGTCTAACCACCCTGATCCAGACCTGGATCGACGCCGGCCAGCGGCCGTCGATCGGCTGGCAGATCCTCGCCTTCGTCATCATCACCGCCGCCGAAATCATGGTCTCCATCGTCGGCCTGGAATTCGCCTACACCCAGGCCCCCAAGGCGATGAAATCCTGGATCATGTCGCTGTTCTGGCTTTCTGTTTGGGGCGGCAACCAGTTCACCGCCCAGGTCAACCGCCAGATCGCCATCCCATCACCCGCGGAGCGGCAGTTCCACCAAGCGATTGGCAAACTTCCGCCCGATTGGCAAAGCTCGCCGCGCAACATCGTGCTGCCCGGCTACGATCCGGACGCCAGCGATGATGACTTCGTCGCCCG
>JBIPND010000639.1:0-2876 GCA_044374015.1 Luteolibacter sp.
AGCGGCAAGGCGATGTTTCGTCAGGAAAACGTCGAGGTGCCGAAAAACTGGAGCGTGCTGGCGACGAAAATCGCGGTTTCCAAATATTTTTATGGCGATGCCAGCATGGGCGACAATCCGCGCGAGGGCGGCCGCGAGCATTCCGTCCGCCAGTTGATTCACCGCGTCACCCGCAGCGTCGCCGACTGGGGGTTCGCGGATGGTTATTTCAAGGATGAGGAAAGCGCGGAAAATTTCTACGCCGATCTCACCTGGCTGTGCCTGCACCAATACGGCGCTTTCAATTCCCCGGTGTGGTTCAACGTCGGCCTCTACGATCAATACGGCATCGGCGAAACCAGCGGGGAGGGCAATTGGTATTGGAACGCCGAGGCGGGAAAGGCCCGCCGCGCGCCCGGCCAGTATCACTATCCGCAGGCGAGCGCCTGTTTCATCCAAGGCGTGGAAGACAACATGGAGGACATCATGCGACTCGCCCATTCCGAGGCGATGTTGTTCAAATACGGCTCCGGCACCGGTTCGGATCTATCCACGCTCCGCTCGTCGCGCGAGAAGCTCTCCGGCGGCGGCCGCCCGTCCGGCCCGCTTTCATTCCTGCGGATTTACGACCAAGTCGCCAACGCGGTGAAATCCGGTGGCAAAACCCGCCGGGCCGCCAAGATGAACACGCTCAAGGATTGGCACCCGGACATCGAGGAATTCATCGAAGCCAAAACCATCGAGGAGAAAAAGGCGTGGGCACTTATCGAGCAGGGCTACGACGGTTCCTACAATGGCGATGCCTATGGTTCGGTGATGTTTCAAAATGAAAATCTATCCGTGCGCGCCAGCGATGAATTCATGCAGGCCGCGGTGGATGGTGCCGATTGGTGGACGCGCCGCGTGATCGATGGCGAACGCTGTGAGAAAAAGAACGCCTCCGATTTGTTGCGGAAAATCTCACTCGGCACCTGGACCTGCGGCGATCCCGGGATGCAATTCGATTCCACCATCCACACCTGGCACACCTGCAAGGGCAGCGGCCGCCAGCATTCGACGAACCCTTGCTCCGAGTATCTTTTCCTCAACGACACCGCCTGCAATCTCGCCTCGCTCAATTTGGTTAGATTCCAGAAACCCGACGGCGCCTTCGACGTGAAACGCTTCAAACACGCCGTCCGGTTGTTCATCGTCGCCCAGGAAATCCTGGTGGATCGCGCCAGTTATCCGACCCAGCCGATCGCCGAAAACTCGCACGCCTTCCGCACGCTCGGGCTGGGTTTCGCCAACCTGGGCGCGCTGATCATGAACCGCGGTTTCGGTTATCACTCGGATGAAGGCCGCGCCCTAGCAGCTTCTATCACCGCGCTGATGACCGGCCACGCCTATCAGGTCAGCGCCGAGCTGGCCGCCGTCGCCGGGCCGTTTCCGTCGTATCGCGACGCCCGTTATGGCACGTTGAAAAACCCTCCAGCGCCCTCCAACGAGCCATCGATGCTCGAAGTCATTTCCCGCCACCGCGATCTCGCCCACGGCCTGCCGGATCAGGCCGACAGCCAGCCGATCCTCGACGCCGCCCGCAGCGCCTGGGACCACGCGCTCGACCGCGGGCGCAGCCACGGTTTCCGCAACGCGCAGGTCACCGTGCTCGCGCCCACCGGCACCATCGGCTTTCTGATGGACTGCGACACCACCGGCATCGAACCCGACATCGCCCTGGTGAAATACAAACTGCTGGCCGGCGGCGGGATGTTGAAAATCGTCAATCAAACCGTCCCGCCGGCGCTCCGACGCCTCGGTTATGGCGATGATCCAATCGCCGCGATTCTCCAACACATCGAAAAGTGGGACACCATCGAGGACGTCACCGATGATGCCGGGGAAATCATCCCCAGCGGCTTGAAGGCGGAACACCTGCCGGTTTTCGACTGCGCGTTCCGGGCCCACAGAGGCAGCCGCAGCCTGCATTATCGCGGCCACCTGCTGATGATGGCCGCCGCGCAGCCGTTTCTATCAGGCGCGATTTCCAAGACCGTCAACCTCCCGGAAAACGCCAGCGTCGAGGACATCATGCGGACCTACATCGAAGCCTGGCAGCTTGGTCTCAAAGCGGTGGCGATCTATCGGGACGGCTCGAAACGTTCCGCGCCGCTCAACACCCGCAAGACCACCGGCATGGGCGGCGGCAACGACCATGTCGTCGAGGACTTCGCCGCCAAGATCGCCTCGCTCTCCCGCGAAAACGAAGCGCTCCAGACCCAGCTCGACAGCCGCATGCGGCGGACGATGCCGGACACCCGCATGTCTCTAACCCACAAATTCGAGATCGCCGGGCATGAGGGATACATCACCGTCGGTCTCTATCCGGACGGCCAGCCGGGCGAGCTTTTCGTGCAAATGTCCAAGGAAGGCAGCACCATCGGCGGGCTGATGGACACCGTGGCCACGCTCACTTCCATCGCTTTGCAGCATGGCGTGCCGCTCGAGCAGATGGTGAAAAAATTCGCCTATCAGCGTTTCGAGCCCAGCGGTTTCACCTCGAATCCGGAGATCCGCACCGCTTACAGCATCAGCGATTACGTGTTCCGGTGGATGGGCTGCCAGTTCATCGACGGCTACCGCAAGGCGACCTCGCCGGATTTCAACCAGGACGATTTGCCGATGCCCGAAATTCCCGAAATGGAAAAACGCGCGATCAACCGCCCGGTGCGCGAACTCAGCGTCGCAGACCATTCCAATCCCGACTCCGCCCGCGTCCAGACCGCGCTCGGCACCGCTTACATGGGCATCACCTGCTCGAACTGCGGCTCGGACAAAGTCATCCGCGCCGGGGCCTGCGGCGTTTGCACCCAATGCGGCACCAGCCAGGGTTGCAGCTGAATCCAATCTCTAACAAT
>JBIPND010000669.1:0-2770 GCA_044374015.1 Luteolibacter sp.
CGCGGTGAAAATCGATGAACTGTTGGAATCCTATCCTGACAGCGAGCCCGCGCTGCTGCGCACGCTTTCCCACTACGCCTCGATCGGCGGTGGCCTGTTTCTCGGCAACAGCATGCCGATCCGCGAGTGGAATCTCTTCGCCCAATGGCAGCGCCCGGTGCCTTCGGTCCGCGCCAACCGCGGTGCCAACGGCATCGACGGCCAAGTGAGCACCTGGCTCGGCTGGTCGGCGGATGTCAGTGAAACCTGGGCCGTCGTCGGCGATCTCACCGCGCTTTACGACCTCGCCGCGCCCTTCGTTTTGGAACAAATCGACACCGCCGGGCGCGTGCTCGTGGTCATCAACAACGGTGGCGGCAAGATTTTCGAACGCCTGCCGCGGCTGCAATCGATGAGCCCGCGCGCCGTCGAATGGATGACCAACCCGCAAACCGCCGATCTATCAGGCCTCGCCACCCTCTGGGGCATGAACCACCTGCGCGTCCAACAGGTCGACGATTTCGACCGGCTGGAAACCGGCGCAAAAACCCTGCTGTTGGAAATCATCCCCGACCCCGCCCAAACCACCGCCTTCTGGGCCGCTTGGGACAAGATGCCAGTTTGAGGGCAATGCGTTTAGGGATTCATCTTCGGTCCCAACGGGACCTTTCATCCCGCCCCGGCACTGGGTGCCGGGCTGTGATGATCCGTCTTGTTGGGACGAAGAGCGGGAAATGGGGATAAAGCCCAGGCCAGCGGCGGCCTGAAAGGTCGCGATCCGGACGGGTGCGCGTCGCCACCAATCGCACCCGTTCGGGCATGCGCGTCAAGTTAAGGGCTTTTCCCCTTTAACCACGGGCTGTTTCGGCTTGATGCGGCGTAGCACAAATGTGTTCCGGTCTTCCACCAGCCACTCCATCTCCTCTCCTTTCTCGATGAGCGCCGCCTCGGCCAAGGCCGCCGGAAAATTCAGACGTCCGGATCCGGGCACCGCAGTTCCTTGGGTCTGCGAAGAAGGCCGAGGACGATGGAAACGTCGTTTTGGTCGGGTGGTGGATTCATCACAAATGGTTTTCGAGATCAGCCGCCAGGGAACTGCCGTTGGCGACATGCGGAATGAAGCGCTCTGCCGCCCTACTCAGGACGAAGCGGTTGCGCAGCGAGCAACTTTCCTGGGTCGGACGGGAGGGTTTGCCGTAGGGGAAGGGCGAAAGAATGAGCAGCCGGTTCTCATCGAACGGAAGGGCAAATGTGGCATCGAGAGTCTTGGGCAAATCGCGGCCGGGCACCCAGATGATATTCGCGCCACGCCGCGCGAGGATGGCGAGCACGTCTTTTTCCACCGGGGTGTGGAAACCGGAAATCACGGTGCCGCCCTCATCGCATTGGCGGCGCGCCCACTCATAGGCTTCGAGGATCTTGTCGCCGGGGCATTGGGTGGAGCAGAGGAAGGCGGTGGCGGCATGATCGAGCAGTGCGAGATTGCCGTGAGCGTGCAATTCCACGGGCGGACGTCCGCTGAACCGCTCCCATGGACCGAGCGGTTTCGGCGGTTTTTGGCCGAAAAACATCTGAATCACCTCACCGCGCTGGACCCAGAAGATCCCCGGGCGGATGAAATCACGCGCCAACCGCTCCAGCTTGGACAGGTTTTCCACGACCGCGAAGCTGACGCGTGGCTCGTCGGAACCGGGCAAAACCACTTCAGCGGGGAAGTGTGTCCAGCCTTTGATCCGCAACGCGTCACCGAGAATCGACCCGGGCAATCCGCGCTCGCCGCGCAGCTCCCGCGGGTCCGCCGCGGTGACAACGCCGAAGACATCCGGCAGCACGCCATGGGGAAATGCGGCTCGGAGTTGGAATGAGGAAGGGGAACTCATTGTTCTTCGTCTTTATCGGACTGCTTGGCGAGGCGCTTTTGCTTCGTCTCGATTTTCTTGATGCTCTCGGCTGCCGGGAGGTTTTCCGGCATCGTGCCGCCGAGTTCTTCGATGGTTTTCCGGACTTTGGCAGCGACTTCGCGGTGGGCTTTGTTGGCCTTATCTTTGCCGGTGATTTTTTCGCGGCGCAGTTTATCCTCGGCCTGAGTAGCGCGGAAAAGATTGGCGGCCAATTCGGTGCTGCCCATGTGATCGAGGATCTCGACCATTTGGTCGGACCCGACGAAATGGTTTTTCTCTCTTTGGCCACTGTTGACGCAGGCGGCTTTGGCCTTCGTGATCACCGACTCGAAGTGACGATAATTCACGTAACCGAGTGCCTTGGCGAATTCCCGGCTGGACCAGGATTCATTGCCGGCAGCGTTTACGCGGCGGATGGACTCGAAGGGCGATGGGCTGCCGGGGGTAAGTTCCTGGGTCATGGCTGGAAATAGGAAATTTGAGGATACAGGCCACTATTCGCGAGTCCCGGGAGGGCGGCGGCAGTTGTTCGGGATAACCGAACAGTTGCCTCGCGGACCAGCTCCCCGTCCTCGAAAAGTCATACCCTGCGCGCAGGCTAACGAAAGGTTCGGGAAGTGGAAGCAATATCCTGTTGGAGCTTCGCTTCGAGCGGAGACGTCTGCGACCCGAGTTTGAAATGCAAGTTGACTCTGAAATGGCGGTGGCTAACGCTCACATCGTGAAAATTGGTGTGCTTGCAAGCCAGATGTGCGCCCAGGCTGTGCTTCTCGATACCTACGGGGAAATCTTCCGCGAGCATGAAGGACGCTATTTTCGCGTAATCGGCCTGGGTGACAAGATTGGCGGAGAAACGGTTTCCTATCTGGAATTCAAGGCGGTCAGGGGAA